>CAYXXW010000699.1:0-1500 GCA_964469115.1 uncultured Melioribacteraceae bacterium | reverse complement strand
TCCCGGAGCATGACTAAATACTCTGACAATATTTGACCTTTTTGATATGATTGAACTATCATTTTGATTATGATACTCAACTAAGTATTCATAATAAAGGTTGGGCTCAACGCTATCTATAAAGCTATTTTCTGCAATTGAAATAAATCTTGATCTAGTTTCAGAACTATCTTTAGCTAGTCTTGAGACGTAAACAGGATAATCATTATTATTCCACTCCATATAAATTAGATTAGAATCTATTGAGTAGTAGTCAGTGATAATTGGAGGAGAAATTCTACTATCTTCTGTAAATTCTTGAAAAGATAATTTATCTCCGCTAGGAATACCAACTTCAATTATTCCATTGTCATTTAAATCGCCGACAAATACAGATTGTGAATTTACATCTTCTTGATAAAATAGCAGCTGAGGATTTTCATCATATTCGAAAATGTAAGAATTAGGAAATGTAAATATTATTAAATCATCTTTATTATTTTGATTTATATCTGCCAAAGAAATCGCCTTATATTGTTTCTCAAAACTACTCACAAAACTATTCTCTGTTGAAATGAACATATTTTGAAAATGGTGTTCAATATTATTGCCATTTAAAGAAAATACCGAACAATAAACCAATGGTGTTTCAAAAACATTTTCTTCAAACTCCATTAAAACAGCTATATCTAGTTTACCATCTCCATTAAAATCACCGGATGCAAAATTAGAATTTGATTCGATAGGATAAAAATGTTCGACTATTTTATCATTTATATAATTGTTATTACTATTTATTTGATAGAGAATCATTCTTCCATAGTTATCAAATGTTACAATTTCGTTTTCCGGATCATCATCAAAATTATCAACCAAGACCTTATTGTTTCTAAAAATTGATTTTTCAGATGCATTGCTTACCACAAAATTCTTAAGTTCACTCTCCTCTCTAAGATTGAAATCTGTTCCAACTTCCCAAATTGTGATTGTGGAATCTGAACTAAAAACAATAATTTCAAATCTGCTATCATTATCAATATCTTTAGCTAAAGCCGGCCAAAAGTTTTCGGTACTGTCAGAAAATACATTTTGAAATTCTGTTTCTCCCGGAGCAACTTGAGAATCAATAAAACCATTTTTTACAAAAAGACTCAAAATATCAGTTTTGCCGTCATTGTTAAAATCACCAACAGAAATCGGTATTCTATTTTTAATTTGAGTTACTTCCTCCAATTTTAAGTTAGCGAGTTCATAAATACTTAAATCTGAAGATGTTTCATTCTCATTAATAAAAACAAAATTTTCATTACTTCCATTTAGCTTTATCGGCCGATGAAAGATTCTACCGTTTGGCAAATAATACTCTATTGATAAATTTGATAATATTCTATTTTCAATTAAATTTTTTGCACTAAAATAATTCTGATCATTTTTAAGGATAGTTATCAGCCCAGCTTGATTAATTACTTCAAAATAAAATTCATGATCAAAACCAGATATTTGTTCATCTAACGGGAGCAT
>CAYXXW010000698.1:0-1500 GCA_964469115.1 uncultured Melioribacteraceae bacterium | reverse complement strand
GACAGTGGTATTTATCAAATTCTAAAAAAGTTAAGCTCCAAAAAACTTGTTACATCCGAAAAGCGTGAATCAAATAAAGGACCAATGAGGAAATACTATTCTATTACAGATGCTGGGCTACAATTGATTGAACTATATACAACTCATTATGTTCTTCCAATTAATAAAGCATTGTATGACCTGATAAAAGAGAAATTTTCTGAATAATAAATATTCAATAATAGGAGGATAAAAATGACTATTCCCAAAATGCCCATGCTAAAAATTGGTGATTTGGAAATAAAAGTCCCTATTATCCAAGGTGGAATGGGAGTCGGAATATCACTAGCCAATCTTGCGTCTGCTGTTTCTAATGAAGGGGGAGTTGGAGTAATATCATCAATTGGTTTAGGATTATTGTATCCAAAACCGGGCAGTACATATGCAGAAGCAAACAAATCAGCATTGCAAAATGAAATTAGAAAAGCCAGAATGCGTACGGACAGCATTTTGGGAATAAACATAATGCTTGCAATCACTGATTTTGATGATATAGTCAAAGTCGCTTTAGATGAAGAGATTGATATAATCTTTCTTGGAGCTGGCCTCCCCCTAAAAATTCCACAGAATTTATCTTTAGAATATTTACTTAAATCTAAAACCAAAATTATCCCCATTGTTTCTTCAGCAAGAGCAGCAAAAATAATTTTTAGTTCTTGGGAAAAGAAATACAATCACATACCAGATGCAGTTGTAGTTGAAGGTCCTATGGCTGGCGGACATCTGGGTTTTAAAAACCAACAGATTAATGATCCTGAATATGCTTTAGAAAAATTATTGCCAGATCTTCTTGAAGTAATATCACAGTTTGAAGAAAAATTTAATAAAAAAATACCCGTTATTGCCGCCGGGGGAATATATTCAGGTAAAGATATTTATAAGTTCATTAAGCTTGGGGCAAGCGCTGTACAACTGGGAACTCGATTTGTGGCGACGGATGAATGCGATGCTTCAGATGATTTTAAAAAACAATATATGGATTGCAGTAGTGATGATATTGGCATAATCAAAAGTCCTGTTGGACTCCCAGGTCGAGCAATAATAAACAATTTCCTTAAAAATGTTGCTTCTGGAATAAAGAAACCCTATAAATGTCCCTTTAAATGCCTTAAAACATGCGACTACCAAAATGCTCCATACTGCATTGCATTAGCTTTGGTTAATGCTAAAAATGGTAAGTTTGATAATGGTTTTGCTTTTTGCGGATCAAATGCCTTCAAAATAGAGAATATCATATCAGTTAAAAAGTTAATGAGTGATCTTCAAGATGAATATGAGGCGGAGGCTTTGTTGAATCAAGATGAAAGCTTAAAGGATTTTCATAAAGTCATATAACTTTTATTCACATAACAATTAACAATTTATAAAATTTTACTATAGACTATTGTATTTATTAAGTCTAGATCACTGTCCCTATTCTTTTGCTCATCCGCCTCTAATATTAAGCTAAATCTATAAATC
>CAYXXW010000697.1:0-1501 GCA_964469115.1 uncultured Melioribacteraceae bacterium | reverse complement strand
AAAAGAGGAAGCGAAGGAAGAACACCAACTATATGGGATTTGAACATTCGTATAAACTATGATTTGGGAACTGTCACTCAAATTTTTGACCGATTTAATATTATACTTGATATACTTCATCTTTTCAGTCAAAGAGAAGCTGTTTTATTGCAGCAGCATAAATATCTCCTTGAGGATGATCAAGGAAATTTTTTAGAAAATCCAACTTATCTTGATCCTGAATTAAATCAATCACCAACAACAATTAAGTTGGGTTTTGAAGTAAATTTTTAATGAAAAAATCACTTTGTAAACTGAGGATATTTTGAAGAAGTTAATTCATTTCGCTATTATTTATTTCTGCACATTTAATATTTTCTATTCACAAGTAATAACTGTTCCCGAACAATTCAAATCAATTCAAGAAGCAATTGATTCATCTTCTGATGGTGATACAATTTTAGTTACTGATGGAACTTATTACGAAAACATAAATTTTAAGGGCAAGAGAATTAAACTTGCCAGCCATTTCTTGGTTGATGGAAAAAAAACTCATATTCAAAAAACAATTATTAATGGCAGCAAATCTAAAAATTCCCAATATGGTTCAGTAGTTTATTTTGTAAGCAATGAAGACACCAACTCAGTTCTTTATGGATTTACAATAACTGGTGGAACTGGGACGCATAGTCCCCCTCAACATAAATATGATGCAATGGCCGGAGGCGGAATTGTTATCTCAAAATCTGGGGCTAAAATAATGTACAACAGAATTGCAAATAATTCAGTCGTTGGCCCAAGAGCTTCCGGTGGTGCATTTATAATAGATTCTCCAAAACAAGCACTGCTGATCAAGAATAATGTAATTGAGAATAATAAAGTGTTGGTTACAGAATCTCACGGCGGCGGAGCTGGGATATTTTGTCTGAACTGTGATGATAATGTTCTAATTAGAAATAATGTTTTTAGCAGCAATATAGCTTCTGATACAGATAGTTCAAAAGCAATGGGTGGTGCAATAAAGCTAATCAATTCAGAACCAATTATAAAGAACAATATCTTTAAAAATAATTTTGCAAGTTTTGGAGGAGGTATTGGAACATCATACCCACTAAACTCTGAAAGTGCATTGATTGAAAACAATACTTTTGTTTCTAATAATGCAGGAATAATGGGTGGAGCTATTTTTAGTTTTTCTCAAAAATTAATAATTCGAAATTGTATAATCTGGGGAAATAATGCTCCAACGGACAGACAAATTGTAGGTGATGTTTCGGTTGAATATTCAGATATACAAGGTGGACATATTGGTGAAGGGAATATTGATCTGGACCCAATATTCTCTGATACATTATTTTTCAATCTATCAATTCAATCGCCATGTATTGATGCCGGCAATCCGGATTCAATTTATAACGATTTTCATGATTCAGCAAAATCTGATTTTGCACTCTCCCCTTCTCAAGGAAAAATAAAAAATGATATGGGAGTTTATGGAGGACCATTCTCTAAATCTTTTTGG
>CAYXXW010000696.1:0-1502 GCA_964469115.1 uncultured Melioribacteraceae bacterium | reverse complement strand
CATTACTTAATATTTCTTCACAAGAGATCGATGAATGAGGTATTGGTGCAATGCCAATACTTGCGCCAATAGTGAAAGTGTTCTCGTGCCAAGTGAAATGAAACTGTTGAATAATGCCTAGCAAATGTGTGGCATTTTCTCTGGCTTTTTTAACGTCGCAGTTTTCAAATAACAAACCGAATTCATCGCCACCAAGGCGAGCCAGTGTGCCTACACCATCGATGTTATTTTGTAATAACAATGTAATCTGTTTTAGTAGCTCGTCGCCTGCGGTATGCCCACAAGTATCATTAACTAGTTTGAACTGGTCGAGATCGATATAGCATAATGTATTAATAGATTGGTCGACTATCTGCGCAGAAATAACAGATTTTAAACGTCGCTCAAATTCATAGCGGTTGATGAGTCCCGTTAAAGCATCATGTGTCGCTTGGAAAGTTAACTGTCGATTTAAAGAGCGCTGTACTGATTCATCATGAATAATAATAACAATACCTGCAATCTTATCGTCGCGGTTGCGCATAGGCGCTACAACGTATTCGATAGGTGTTTCTATGTTGCTTTGATGTTGAATTAATTTGGCATTGACTGGTTTGTCTAATACAGATTTATGTTCAATGTTCTCAATTGGGTCGTAAATTCTTTTATGCGTTGTTTCGTTTAGTGCGTGCATGATTTGAACAAGAGGTTTACCTATGGCTTCTGCTTCATTCCAGCCAGTTAACTGTTCAGCCATGGGGTTAATTGATTGTACGTAGCCATCAACTGTCGTGGTAATAACGCCATCAACAATTGATTGTAAAGTCATGTGTAAGAAATTGCTTTGGTGTTCTGCATGAGCGGCGTGTTGTTCAGCATCTTCTTTTGCTTTTTTAAACTTATCTTCAGTTTTTTTATGGTCATTAACTTCGCTTTTTAAATCGTTAATTAATGATTGAATTTTTTCGACCATAGAGTTGAATGCATGGATAGGTGCGCTAATTTCCACATAACCAGACTCATCGACAGAAGTGAATTCTCCACGAGCGCTACTGTTAGCTGCATGTCGTAGATTTTTTAATGGTAATAAACCGCGATGTAAAATAATGAAAGCAATAAGTAGTGTTAATAATGTAAGTGCGGTAGCAGCAAGAATGATGTTGTATCGTGTGCTATTAAGTAGCTCTTCAAATAAAGTGATATCTGATGCGCCACTGATATAAATCAAAGAATCATTATTTGCATCAGTGATTACGTGCGAGCTAACTAAATAGTGCTGCGTATTATTGCTTGGCCAGCCAATTGATTGATGAAGTAGGTCATGGTTTTTGTTGTAAAGTTTTAATGGGATGCCTAACTCATTTTCTATTTTAGTAAGTACATGTGCAGGGTTTGTTATTATATTGATATAACCTTTGGATTCTAAGCTGCCGATAGAGACAAAGGTAGATAGTAAGGCTTGGTTATTATATTCGCATAACTGTGAATGAGATTTGGTGCGTTGCGATGAAGCTAACGATTTC
>CAYXXW010000695.1:0-1502 GCA_964469115.1 uncultured Melioribacteraceae bacterium | reverse complement strand
CTTTGTATTAGGTTTTATGATCTATAATTTGATAGATTTGATTGCATTTCGTGGTATTGCCCAAGTAACAATCTATGACATTTTATTATTTGTTCCTTTGGTGATTTTCATTTGGTTGCTAATAAAAGATCCGCGATATGCGTATTTACTATTGCTATCGATACCAATAAAAATCATACTTGCTATTCGCAAATTTGTACCTGAAAAAACGCATGCCACAGTCCATGCTGAATTTCTAAAAGAATATCTAGAGTCAGATAAAAAAATAAAAGTACTTGATATTGCCAGTGGTACTGGTAATTCACTTTTCAGACATGGTTATATGAATTTGAATGCAGAATACACAGCGACAGACCTTGCAGATGGAATGATTGTACAGGGAAGGCGTTTAATGAGTAAACAGAAGGTTCCTACAGATTTCATTATAGCTGATGCTACCAAACTTCCTTTTAAATCCGAGACATTTGATATTACCATTAATTATGGGGCAGTTAATCTTTTTGCTGACCCGAAAAGTGCTTTGATGGAAATGGCTAGAGTGACCAAAAAAGGCGGGAAAATCCTCTTTTTAGATGAACAAGAGTATGAATCGGCTTCTTGGTTAGAACATGTTTATTTTAATAAATGTTTTGCCTATAATAATACCACTGTAGGATGCCCTGTGTGGTTGCTTCCGACTGACCTTGAAGATATACAGGTAGAGCAAGTGTATGAGTTTGTTTATATATGTACTGCGAGAAAGAAAATGTAATCAAAACAGGTTTATTCAAAACAAAAATGGGAGTTTTAACTTAAATTGTTAGATAGCTTGTAACTTCAAAAGAATATTTCTAAACAACAAATCCATCCAAATTTGGGTTACTTTCCGATACAAAATATAACTTCAATTGAATATCAGTTAGTTATGATATTGAGGTACAAATTGAACTAAAAAAAGCCGTTTGTGACTTTAAAAGCAGTAAAATGTATTGATGACTTTCTAGGGAATATTTTAAGCACTTATTACCAAACAATTCAAACAATTCAATGTCAGGTTTTATAAGTCAATAACCCCCTGTATATTTTTTAATTTGAAGTTTTTAAATGTATATGGGTAAAATCTACCTTAAAACCCCTCATTTTCAAATTTTATAGTTTTTATTATTCAATTTTTAAAGGTTATAGGCGGGTAAGCAGCTTATTTTACGGTATCTCACATTGTTTTTATAACACTTTTTAAATATTATAATTTTTCACTCTTTTTTATTTGAAATCTACCTCAATTTTCAGGTTTTCAAAAAATTGTGTGTGCATATTTACGCATTCACTGTATTTGATATAAAGGGGGTATGGAGTGTTTAATTAGTGCTCATTATTAGAATTATAATACCTTCTATCTCATTATGATTTAGATCATTGACCAATTTTGAGTAATTGAATAAATTTAAAGGCTTTAAGCACAAGCAAAGAATTTTTATTCAATTATTCGCTAACCACTTTTATTAAAATATCCACTTTCATCT
>CAYXXW010000694.1:0-1504 GCA_964469115.1 uncultured Melioribacteraceae bacterium | reverse complement strand
TATCAGCTGGAAAACAGAGTAAATGATTTAATCATGTTATTGAGAGGGAGTGAAAAATTATGCAAAGAAAAAAGCATATAAAGTTGTCCAAGAAATCTGGTACAATTCCAGGTTCATTAATTCATATAGGTGAAAAAAAATCTGAAAATCAAAAAGTCACAATATTTGATTATGACACTAATGAATTGATCGAAAAAGAAATAGTTAACATGGATGAATTATTAACATTTAGAGAAAAACCAACCGTAACTTGGATAAATATTGATGGGTTGCATGAAGTAAAGACTATAGAAAAAATTGGAAGTATTTTTGAAATTCATCCACTAGTTTTGGAAGATATTCTAAACACAAAACAAAGACCTAAGACAGAAGATTTTACTGATTATGTGTTTATTGCAATGAAAATGTTAAGTTTGGATAAAAACAATATGGATATAATTTCAGAACAATTCAGTATGATTTTAGGGAAAAACTTTGTGATATCGTTTCAAGAATTTGAAGGTGATGTCTTCAAGAATGTAAGAGATAGAATAAGAACAGCTAAAGGTAGGATAAGAAGAATGAAATCTGATTATCTGACCTACTCTTTAGTCGATGCTATTATCGATAATTATTTTGGAATTCTGGAAAATTTCGGAGAAAAAATTGAAACTCTTGAAGATATCATAATTGAATCACCTCAATCTGATACTTTAGAAGAAATTTATAAACTTAAAAGAACATTTATAAATTTACGAAAATCTGTTTGGCCTTTAAGAGAATTAATTTCATCGATAATTCGAGATGAATCTGAATTATTTACAAGTAAAACGAATATTTATTTCCGTGATGTTTATGATCATACAATTCAGGTAATTGATACAATAGAATCTTACAGAGAAATGGTTTCAGGTATGCTTGATATTTATCTTTCCAGTATGAGTAATAAGATGAATGAAATAATGAAAGTTCTTACAATTTTTGCTGCAATTTTTATACCTTTGACATTTCTTGCGGGAATCTATGGAATGAATTTCAAATTTCTACCTGAATTAAATTGGAAATGGGCTTATCCTGTGTGGTGGATTTTAGCATTAGTTATCGGAATTGGAATGTTGTTATACTTCAAGAAAAAGAAATGGCTTTAATTTGAGACAACAATAATTGGAAACTTTGTTTTGCGGGAGGAATGATGTTTGGTGAATTTAAGATACCGATAACCATTAATGAAGATAGTATCAATATTACAATTAAACAAAATGATAAAGGATTTGATTATATAAGAGATATACAAGATGATAGAATTGAGAAATTAATTCTTGCTGATAATGCAAAAATTCTAATAAATCCTGTTGAACCACTTAACCTACCCTCTGAGCTTACATCTTTTCTACTTATTGAGATGGATAAAAGCATAACAATTCAACCTGGAATAAGAAAAACAATATTTTTAACGTTTCCAATTGAAATCGGTGTGTTCTTATCCCAAAAAAATAAATTTGAATTGTTTGATGTTTTTTCACTA
>CAYXXW010000693.1:0-1504 GCA_964469115.1 uncultured Melioribacteraceae bacterium | reverse complement strand
AAAAGTTTGGTAGCCTTCTTCCTGCAACAACCAAAATATCTTGAACTAATAAATCCGCAACTTTTTGCTGATCAATTTCTTTAATTTCCATAAGATACTTGAACAGCAATTCAGCAAGTCGGTTGAGTGATATCTTCCATGTAGAAGAGCTGTTTTTATATACCCAAGTAGTAAATTCTAAAAACCCCGAGTAGACATCTGTTTCTTTCCATATCAATTGTATACTCTTCTTAAAATTTCCGCTATTATAATACAAATCCCAAAAACGAGCTAGCCTTTTCATTTTTTGCATTTCAGAAAAAGGGATTAGATTATTTTGCAAAATTTCATAAGGTGGAGAATCAGAATAAACCATTCCATATTTTTCATCGTGTCGGGATAATTCCGTTCCAGAAAGTTTTTTTAGAATTCCAATTTGTATTTCTGCATGCGTTAATTTCATTAGTGAATTAAGATTTTCTCCAAAACCTTTTAGGCTCTCCCCTGGTAATCCAATTATTAAATCAAAATGTATGTGGGTATTTGTTTTCTCTTCAAGAAAAGAAATGTTCTTAAATATTTTCTCAACATTAATTTTTCGACTAATATTTTCAGCAATTTGTGGATTGAGTGTTTGAATTCCAACCTCCAACTGTAAAGAGGCTGGTGGGAATAATTTTAATTTTTCCATAACAGAATTAGGAAAATGCTCGGGTATAACCTCAAAGTGAATAAAATAAGGTGGTTCTTTGCTAAGAAAAAAGTCGAGAACAGGATCCACAATTTCAAAATTAAGGTTAAAGGTTCTGTCAATAAATTTAATTTTACGAACTCCACGCTGCCAAAAATTCTCCAAGTGATTTATTATAATTTTCACATCGAAATATCTTACCAATTTATCAATTGATGATAAACAAAACTCGCACGAGAAAGGACATCCTCTTGATATCTCAAAATAAATCACCCGATTTTTAACATCTTCTTCCGTGTAATAATCATATGGTAATTCAATGTTTTTTAGATCAACGACTTCAGATTTAAGAATTTTTTTTGGTGTTTGTTTTCCGCTTAACAAGTCATTACATAATTGATAAAATAAAAGATCTCCTTCACCTTGTATTATATAATCTGCTAAATCAAAGTTTATTCTGAATGGAAAATGGCTAACTTCTGGTCCACCAAGAATTATTATTTTATCTGGTGCAACCTTTTTTAAAAGTTGAATAAGTCTTTCTATCTCAACTGCATTCCAGATGTAAACACTAAGTCCAATTATTTTTGGATCTTCTTTTAGAATTGCTTCAGCCATATCTTCAATTTTGTCTGTTTTAATGAATTCCAAAATTGATGTGTTTTCTTTTAGTTCTGATAAATTTGCATATAAATATCGCAAACCTATTGAGGTGTGTATATATCTGGCGTTAACCGTTGCTAAAATTATTTTTTTCATTCTACGTTCAAAATATCTAAATATATTTTATTCCCAAAATTATGAGTTGGCAATTAAAGGATACAAACGTAATAT
>CAYXXW010000692.1:0-1506 GCA_964469115.1 uncultured Melioribacteraceae bacterium | reverse complement strand
TTTATCATCGTAATAATTTATATTGTGATAAGCCCTTTTTCTAAATGTGTTTTTTGCAATACTCCATTTATTAACAGGTATATTATATACCATTAAATTCTTGCTATAAGCATTATATGAAAAATACTGCTTCGCTTTAAGTAGGTGTTCTTGAAATGATAAGGTAGGATAATCAGAAACAGCTTGTGCTAAAGCATTCACTTCATGTGAAAAATTACCTCCTATTAGAAATATTTTATGATCAATTAATAAAGCACCAAAGGAGTGCACATTTCCCTTAATAGAAGCTAATGTATTATAATGTATTTTTGATTGAAGTTTATTTTTTTCTAAAAAACGCACCTCATTTATCTTCTCTATCACAGGATCTAAGTAAATGATACTATTCACATTTTTATGGTAAACTAAAGATGTTGTTTCATAAGCTATGTGTGAAAAATGAACAATATCTTTTTCAAAAACTTTTATAGAAAATTTTCCTTTCTTATTTGAAATAGAACCACCCTTCGTTTTTTCAAGATATATGTGTGCTCCTTCAATTGGTTCATTATTAATTTTAGATAATATTTTACCTTTAAATGTTTGTGCAGAAGCAAAAAACATGGGAACAACAAAGAAAATGAAGAAAAACACTTTTTTCATAGTTATCTATTTAATCATTGTACGAAAACTAACCAAACAAATATAAATTATCAAAACGACTTAGAGGCTTTGTTTTAGAAATAAATACAAGCTTTAACTATTTCACTAATTCTGTAGCTTATTTGTATGGCAATAATAGGTAATCACACACTATTTAAAAGTGCAGCATAGTAGCCTAGTAACGATACAGTATTTTATATTTAATTGGAATGGCTTATATTTTTATAGTATTTTTGAAGTTTTAACACTATTTTCCAATGGCGCATTCGCATCACAATCATGAACATCCAACCATAAGTGGCAGAAATTTATTGATTACCATTTTATTAAATATTGTAATTACAATAGCGCAGCTTATTGGTGGATTTATGTCCGGTAGTTTAGCTTTATTATCGGATGCTGTGCATAATCTATCCGATGTGTTATCCTTGATAATAAGTTATGCAGCCAATTTATTATCACGTAGAAAAAAACAAAATTTAAATCAAACTTTTGGATATAAACGCGCAGAAATTATAGCGGCATTTTTTAATGCAGCCACGCTAATTGTTATAGCATTATTTCTAGCAGTCGAAGCAATAAAAAACTTAAAAAATCCTGTTGAAATAGGAAGTGATATAGTTATTTGGCTCGCTTTTATTGGTATATTGGGTAATGGATTGGGTGTATTGTTTCTTAAGAAAGATGCTAAAAATAGTCTCAATATGCGTTCTGCCTACTTACATCTTTTAACAGACATGCTCACTTCTGTTGCCGTGATGATAGGTGGAATTATGATGAAATTGTATGAAGTATATTGGGTTGATGCTGTTTTGACCATTATTATTTCGGTGTATTTAATATATATGAGTTGGCGTATTTTTG
>CAYXXW010000691.1:0-1506 GCA_964469115.1 uncultured Melioribacteraceae bacterium | reverse complement strand
GCTTTTACACAGAGATCAAGATTATCTCGCACATGGAAAAGATATCGTGGCGGTTCTGCAGCAGATATTTGGTTATTTAACTTAAAGAATATGAGTTCAGAAAATATCACCAATAATATTGCCAATGATGAACTTCCCATGTGGCACAATAAAAATATTTACTTCCTTTCAGATCAGGGAGTAAATCAACGTTATAATATATGGAGCTACAATCTTGACAGTAAAGAGAAAAAGCAAATTACAAATTTCAACGATTTTGATATCCACTTCCCTTCTGTTGGTCCTAATGATATAGTCTTTGAAGCAGGCGGTTTATTATATCTCCTCGATCTAAAAACAGAGCAATATAAGGAAGTTAATATTGATGTAGTTACAGATGGTTCTACACTAATGGCAAGAACGGAAAATGTAGAAAAATTAATTCAGAATTTTTGGGTATCACACGACGGTAACCGTGGATTATTTGAAGCAAGAGGTGAAATTTTTTCAGTTCCAGCTGAAAACGGAACAGTAATTAATCTTACGCAATCATCCAGCTCAGCAGAAAGATACCCCGCATGGTCCCCAGATGGAAAATATGCAGCTTACTGGAGTGATAAGTCTGGAGAGTATGAGTTAACCATAAAGGATTTAGAAAAGTTTAGTAAAGAAAAGAAATTGACTACTTACGGTCCCGGTTATAGATACCAGCTTTATTGGTCACCAAATAGTAAATTACTCGCCTTCATTGATAAAGCGATGGATATTTATGTTTATGACATTGACAAAGATAAAACTGTTAAAGTGGATAAACAATTATTCTTCTATGAAGGTGGACTTAGGAATTTCTCTGTTAGCTGGTCTCCCGATAGCCGTTACCTGACATATTCTAAAGATGTTAGCAGCAGTGGAAATGCAATTGCAATTTATGATACAAAGGATGATAAGCTTAATGTTGTTACATCCGGGTTTTACAATGACTTAAATCCAGTCTTTGATCCAGAAGGTAAATATCTTTATCTGATGACTAACAGAAACTTTGATCCAATTTACAGCGATTTTGATAACTCATGGGTATATCCAAATGCAACTCAGTTTGCAGTTATTCCCTTAACGAATGAAACTCTTTCTCCATTGGCTCCAAAGAATGATTCTACTGAAGTAAAATCTGATAAAAAGAAAGAGGAAGAAGACAAAGATGATAAAAAGGATAAAGACAAAAAAGATGAAAAAGTAACAGAGACTAAAATCAGCTTTGACAAATTTGAGAGCAGACTTGAAGTCCTACCAATCGATGCAAGTAATTATACAAACCTAAATGCTATAAAAGGAAAGATAATTTATCATAAAATGCCCAATTCTGGTTCAGGTGAAAAAGAAAGAGCAATTAAATATTATGATTTTGAAAAACGTGAAGAGAAAACAATCACACCAAATGCAGATGCATTTCAACTTAGTGCCGATGGGAAGAAAATTCTTGTGGCTTTGAAAGGATCTTATCATATTATAAAACCTGAACCAGAATTG
>CAYXXW010000690.1:0-1511 GCA_964469115.1 uncultured Melioribacteraceae bacterium | reverse complement strand
CCTGCATTCCCAGCAGCAAATTAATTAACTAAAAAAGAAAAATGATGAAATTTAAATATAAAATTTTTACCCTTCTTGCAGTTGCATCGCTGATGTTCACTTCGTGTGATGAAGGGGATGCGGTTGTTGACAGCGTAACCGCCAATACCAGTAGGGGGGCCATATTGCGCACCGTAAACGTAATTTCAAATGAGCTTCCTATTGGAAAGGAAGGAGCACTATTTTCGGTTGATCTGGAAGTACAGGATTCCGAAAGTGGAGGCTTGGTAGATAATATCGAGGTATATCTTGGATTTCGCGACAACACAGTAGAAACCGGAGGAACTGACCTTGACAAGCCAGAAGAATTGGTTGCAACATTGGCAAAATCGACTTTTACTACCGGTGAGTTTGGTCTTCCAAGAGTTTCCTACGCCATCACCTTGGTTGAAATGTTGGCTACCTTGGGTGTAAACGAGGCCGATTTGGACGGTGGTGATCAATTTAGTGTAAGATTTGAGTTGGTCCTTAGTGATGGAAGAAGGTTTTCTTTCGACCAAAATTCGGGAACACTAACAGGATCGTACTTTAGTTCACCATTTCTTTATACACCCACAGTAATTTGTGAGGTGCCAGCAGAGAAATTTGTAGGCACTTATATTCTTACAACAGATCCTTCTACTCCTAGCCCTGCTGGTGGTGGAGCTACTTGGACAGGTGGTGCTGGTGTTGAAGTTACACTAGTTGTTGGAGAAACGAGTTCTCAAAGAATCTTTGAAGCAGCATATTTAGCGGATTTAGGTTTCACTGGTCTTAATAGTTTCACTATGGACTTGGTTTGTGGTGAGGTAGTTATCCCTGCTGGACAATCAACTGGTCTTGCGTGCGTAGCTTCTATTTTATTTGGCCCTCCAATTGATGGTCAAGCAAATGGCACTTATGATATTAATGGTGTTGATGACAGTGTTATTACATTCTGGTTTGCCGAAGATGAAACAGCAGATTGTGGTCCCGCTGCTAACGTGCTAGGTAGTTTAGTAAAACAATAATAATCTATCAGAGTATGATTTGATTTTCTTTCAAATCTCTAATATTTAAAAACCGCTTCGAACTATTTCGAAGCGGTTTTTTTTCAGTAAAGCATTTCTTAAAAAAAATCGGTTAGTTAACCAATCTTGCTCTATTTGATGCTTCAACTATAAATGTTTATTTTAGACCCTCCTTGATAAATTACTATTTATCATACTTTTATTGAAAGCTACGCTCAACTCATCGCCATACTATGAACTCAACTTCAATTTCTACTTTCTTGTTCCTTATTTTATTTATCTCTTGTAAGGATAACGCGCAGAATACCAGTGTGGAAATAATAAAAAAAGACAACACGCAAACGCAAAAGATATTCCAAAAAGTTGATGCTAAAGATAGCAACCTAAACTTTTCTAACATAATTACGGAAGATCTAAGCACCCTCGAGAACCTATTTAATTTCGATTATTTCTATAACGGAGCAGGTGTAGGTTTGGAAGATA
>CAYXXW010000689.1:0-1522 GCA_964469115.1 uncultured Melioribacteraceae bacterium | reverse complement strand
TAAGCGACCAAAAACCAAAACGCCCCACTCGCTTTATACAGGGGCCGTTAGCAAACATTAATAAAGAGACTTGTAAAAATAAAAGAAATGGTAAAATCTATTATAATAAATGCATTAACACTTTTTTTAATAAGTAGTTGTATCACCAAAGAAAAGTCTGATATCATAAATGAAGAATTCTCTAAAAACACATCGCTTAAAGACGCTAACCTTATTGGTGATGAGACAATTAATTCGCCGTATGGCCAATTAGAATTACAGCATAATTTTGTGACCGATGAAACCTCGGAGAAATTATTTGATGCATTAGATTTTCAGCGTGCCTCACAAGCCTATATTTGGTCAACTCCCATTGTCAGTTTCTATACTTGGATAAAAGAACAGAATAAGAATTATGAAACAGGACAACTTGGTGAATTTGCAGTATTTCAATCTTTAAAGGAAAAAAGAGGAATTGTAACCGCAAATTTAACTACACCCTACATTATACAGTTTTGTAATTTAGCAAGTGGCGGACTAGAAATAGAATATCCTAAGGGACAAACAGCAAGTGCATTTTTAGATTTATGGCAAAGACCAATTGGCAGTATGGGTCTAAATGGACCCGACCAAGGTAAAGGAGGAACCTATTTGATTATTGGACCTAAAGATGATATCAGCAAGTATCAAAAAAAAGGCGTAAATGTTTACCAATCGGCTACTAACAATATATTTATCGGAATGCGCCTAATCGATTCAAGACCCGAAATTGTAGACAAGTTTAAATCTGAATTAAAAATGGGTAGAATCGGAGAAGATAAAGTAGCTACAGTCTTTAGAGAAAACATTGACAAAGAATGGAGCGCTACTGCACCTCGTGATATGGAATATTGGAGAATGCTAAACGACATTATAAATGAAGAACCAGTTAGAGAACAGGACAAGGTTTGGATGGCAATGCTGGAGCCTCTTGGAATAGCAAAAGGAAAAGTTTTTAGTCCTGATGAAAGACAAACGAAAATTCTTTTGCGAGGGGTTAAAATGGGTGAATTAATGCTACGAAATCTACAAACAAATCCAAGGTTCGCCGAGCCATATTGGAAGGAAAAAAATTGGTATAAGAGCTTTGACTTTACGGCGCCTCAAATTACAGATTATAAAGTGGAGCTTGATGAAAGAGCTGTTTGGTTTTATGAAGCTGTTACAAGTACTCAAAGTATGGTAAACCCAACGGTTGGAAAGGGTCAGGTATATATGACTGTAAAAAGAGATAGCGAAGGAAACTTATTTAGAGCAGATAAAACCTATAAATTAATAATTCCAAAAGATGTTCCAGTATTGCAATTTTGGGCTTTAACATTATATAGTGAAAATACGAGAAGACCTTATGAAAATGGTGGTCGCGATGTGCCAAGTACAAGTCTGGATAGTAAAATGGAACAACTACAATACAATGAAAATGGCTCTATAGATTTATATATTGGAAATGAGGCACCTGAAGGTTTAGAAAGCAATTTTATAAAGACCGTTGATAAAGATGGCT
>CAYXXW010000688.1:0-1524 GCA_964469115.1 uncultured Melioribacteraceae bacterium | reverse complement strand
CCCCGGCTGTGGTCGTGGTCGCACTGAAGGTACTCGTGAACCACCCCGTGCCATCGCCAAGGGAGCCCGCCCCGCACGACTTGCGGCAGCAGGAACGACACATCGCTTCCAGCCACCTCGTGCCGCACCATCAGCGCGTCTGGCATGGGATCTGGAAATGAAAATCCCTTCTTCCAGTGTTACCAGTGACGGTGCATGGGCCAGTTTTGGAACTCATTTCAATTTCTATTTTAATGTGTTGCGCAATAACAATAATGTTGCAGAATTTGGCTGGCCCGATAATGCGCATCTTGTTAACGGTAATATTGAAAATTATCCGTATGTAGCCTCAGAGTGGGGAATTGGCACAACAGATATAAGTGCATGCAGTGGTGTGTATTTAACAGCAAGGGATATCCGCACAAATAATATACCTGACAATAGCATTAATCTTTTGACCGCCAATACATTTTTTGCTGATATTAGTAATGATTCAGGCACAACAGCAAATAATATCAATGTAACTTTCCGTATCGCCGATTGGGGAATTACTGATGGAGTTAGTAATAATGCTGACTGGCGTGTGATACCGTCGAGCAACCCTGCTTGTCCAAATGCTGAGGCAAAAAATAATCCAACCTGTTCGAAAAACGTACCAGTTGCGGGTACAACATTCAGTTTAGACTGGGAGGTGGACCCATCTGAGCGGGACATGTATGACCCTACCGCTGTGCCGCCGGGTTATAAACATCAATGTATTATGGCAGAGCTTGACTCCACTTCTGATGCCAATATTACTGTGAGTAGCGTTTACAGGAACATGAACTTTAATGAAACCGCTTCTGTATTTCAACGTAAAGCCAAAATCAGTGCTACTGGTTTGGGCACACCGCCATCGGGTAAAACCGAGCATCAGTTCATCTTGCAGGAATCTCGACATGAAATGAAGCCAATGCTCATCAAAGACTACATGATACAGGCTAAAAAGCAGAGAGCGGGTGGCATAACACATTTACCTAATTATGATGGTCGCGATGACATTGATGACGATACTTTCCTCAGTCAGATTCAATGGCTGGTGCATGGCTATCGGGAAACAGGAGTATATGTTGAAATTGATTCAGTCAAATACCCGATCATCGACCCGGTTAGTTCATTTGGTTATGTGATAACGCATATTGGCGACGAAGTCGATGAGTGGAAGTACGGAATTGAAGGTGCAGAAAGAGTGATTGATAGAGAATACCGTCTTTCAGTTCCCAAAGACGGAGCCAGTGAAATTATGACACGAGTGGAATCGATTAAACTAGAGGACGCCACATTAGTTGAGTGGATAGTTGATTCGATAAAAAATAATCCATGGCTGATCTTCATCATTCTGTTGATACTCTATCTGTTATGGAAAGCTATACGAAAAAAATAACTGAAATGTATAAATACATACACTTGGGCGCACAGAAATTAATCTTTCAATTTGTTTAATGTACTGCTTTTGTATTTTCAAAACAATTATTTGTGACTTATTAAAAGTGTAAATAAGTCACA
>CAYXXW010000687.1:0-1525 GCA_964469115.1 uncultured Melioribacteraceae bacterium | reverse complement strand
GCTAAGAAGTAGTACATCTGCTTTAGATTGTATATCTGCAATTTGATGATATGGAGCATCCCAAAACTCTATTGACTTACCATTAGATGCCAGCTTTATACATTTTTCTTTATCAGATCCAGAGCCAGCAATAATAAGTCTAATGTTGTCTTTGTTGTCAATGGCTTTAAAAGCTTTAATAATATGGTCAACACCAGCGCTAGCACTTATACTCCCAACATACATAAAAGTAAATGGATTGTTTTTTTTCCTTTCCTTGGGTCTAAAGGCAATAAATTTATCGTCATTTTGCCAATTTCTGACAACATTTATTTTTTGAGAAATAACATTTCTTTTATCGACTAAATATTTTTTCATGTTATTTGATATCGCAATTATCTTAGTGGCATTTTTTAAATTAAATTTATCAATGTTTACCAAACTTTGAAAAACAACTTGCGTTAGAATAGGTGGGAGTTTATTAGTCAGAGACTCGGGGTATATGTCTTGAATATGTATCACAATGGGTATCGAATATTTCTTTGCAGTTTTCATAGCATAATATTGAGCAAGCAAAGGCCAAGTATTCATATAAATTACCTCTATTGTCTCCGAATGTTCTGAAATAAATTTTTTCGAATACTGTCCAAAGCTATAGCTTTCAAAAAAACGTCCGAAGATTTTTGATTTAGGACTAATAAAAGAATCTAATATAGTGTGATTGAATTCAACTTTAGTATTTATTGAGTCTTCAAAAACATGTCCATAAGGTCTACTTGGTCTTGGAGAAATTACCGTGACGATTTTACCCCTATTCACAAGTTCATTCGCTATATCAAACGATAGATTGGCAGTGACAATGGGTTCTGGTGGAAAAACAGCTGAAATTATTAGGATCATAACTAATATTTGGACCAGACTACTCTATTTACATAATCTACATATGAAAGAATTATTCTTACGACTTTCTCGCTAACGTTGGGCATTGAATAATCTGCAACTTCCCTAAAATTCCTTTTCGGATTTCTATCTTGAACTTTTAAGGTTTCCAAAGCTTGCATGATTCGTTCAGGATTCATACCCACCATCATTACGGAGGCCTCCTCCATGGCTTCTGGCCTTTCATGCGCTTCACGTATGTTCAGAGCCCTAAAATTAAGAATAGACGACTCTTCCGATATGGTACCACTATCGGATAAAACAGCAAATGAATGGTATTGTAAGGCATTGTAATCTGAAAACCCAAGAGGTTTTAAAAATTGAATGTTCTTATGTGCTTTTATTTTCTTTACGTCCAACATATTTCTTGTACGTGGGTGAGTAGAAACTATTACTGGGTAATCATACTTTTCGGCTATTTGGTTCATTGAAGTAATAAGTCCCTCAAAGTTCTTAGGGTTACTTATATTTTCTTCTCTATGGGATGATACGACAAAGAACTTACCTTCTTCAAGGTTTAATTTCTCCAATACTTTAGAAGCTTGGATTTTTTGTTTGAATTTACTCAAAACCTCAAACATAGGGCTACCCGTTTTAATGATTCGGT
>CAYXXW010000686.1:0-1526 GCA_964469115.1 uncultured Melioribacteraceae bacterium | reverse complement strand
AATACAATATTGTTGCTTGACTTTTAAATCAAACCATCTTATAATTTTAGTGTGCTAGTATAGATATCACACTTGAGGAGTAAAAATGATTATTATAGATACTAGGGGAACTACACCAATATATACTCAAATAAAGAATCAAATTAAGGAACTTATAATATTGGGTATTCTCACTCCCCATAGTAAAATATCTTCAATTAGAACTATGGCAAGAGATTTATCCATTAACTTTAATACTGTTAAGAAGTCTTATGCTGAACTTGAATCAGAAGGCGTCATTTATTCTGTTGTAGGTAAAGGAACTTTTATCGCAGAAAATGCAATGGGTAATAATTTAATTCATTTACGCGCTTCAAAAGAATTGAAAGTTGCCATTGAATCAGCGATGTCTAATGGGTTGACCAAAGACGATATTTATAAGATTGTTGATAAAGGCTTTATTAATTTTGGAAAGGAAAGAACTAAAAGTGGTTGATATAAAGAATGTCACTAAAAATTACGGTAATTTTACAGCTCTTCAAGATTTATCTTTAAAGGTTGGAGAAAGTTCTATATATGGGTTAGTTGGATATAACGGAGCAGGTAAAACAACCTTGTTAAAAACCATAATTGGTATTTTCAAAGCTGACGTTGGGAAGGTGTTGGTCGATGGTGAAAATGTATTTGATAATGAAGAAATTAGAAAGTCCATGTTTTTTGTGCCAGATGAAATTTATTTTTTACCGCAATCTAATATACTTGATATGTCAAGGTTCTATAAAGGGTTTTTCCCAACATGGAATGAGAACATAAGAAAAAAGCTAACTGATATATTTAAGTTAGATGAAAGTATGCGTATCTCAAAGTTTTCAAAAGGAATGCAAAGACAAACAGCAATACTATTAGCATTGTCAAGTAGACCAAAATACTTGTTGTTAGATGAATTATTTGATGGGTTAGATCCTGTAGTTCGCAGAATTGTTAAGGAGTTAATGCTTGAAATTATCTCTGGAACTCAAACAACCGTAATTCTATCATCTCATAATATTAGAGAACTAGAAAATTTATGTGATCACATTGGAATATTAAATAACAAGAGGATTACATATAATAATGCTATTAGTGAAATAAGTCACAGTAAGTTCAAGTGTAGAGTTATACTTGATTTTAATGCGAAACCTGAGAATTTTTCATCTATAAATTTGAAAGCTTTAAATATCGCAGGTAAAATGGCAACATTTATCGCTAATGAATTGGAAGAGAGTTTGGATTCAAAACTTAGTTTACTTAACCCACTACTTGTTGAAAAAATACCCTTATCACTCGAGGAAGTGCTAATTGAGGAAATGGAGGTTGCTGATTATGATATTACAGGGCTTTTCAATTAAGCGAAAAGAAAGACACCATGGATATAGATTGGCTCTATTAGAAAACGTCTGGGTTACAATTTTTTCGGCAATTATCTTGACTGCGACTATGGCAACTCCTGTCCTAATGTCATTAGCTAAGTTCATTAAAACTATCAATCAGGGGGTAAGATTTGGAGA
>CAYXXW010000685.1:0-1531 GCA_964469115.1 uncultured Melioribacteraceae bacterium | reverse complement strand
AAGTGAGTATTTGGCAGATGGTTTTTTGAGCTAAGGGAAATGAACCATTGATAATTTTCTGAATTACTGTCATTCCCGCCGTTAACGAAAAAGGGGAATATAGGAATTAAATATTCTTCTTTTAAGTTATATGAATAAATAACAGATTCACCTAAGGAAATACTGAATCCTTTAATTGGTTTTGCTGTAATACTGTGAATTGCCAGATATTTCTTAAAATATGTTCTTCTATCGTAGTTTCCCCATTTTTCATATCTAAAAGTCGAATAAAAGGAAGTAGTGTCGTAAATATTTGAGTTTAGCCAGCCATGCAGATAGTCAAATGATAGCCAATCAACCGGCTTAAGCGCTAATCTTACATTTGGGTATGACGTAGCTCTATTCGATAATATTACATTTCCGCTCTTTTCTTGACCAAATGTTGTATTATTTTTTCCGATACTTAAACTTCCCCAAGACCAAGCTGTCCCTATAGAAGCATCCAAATAATGATATTCAATTCTTGGTCTATCAGCTAAAACTATATTCTTACGGAAGTATTTGTAAATCTAAAAAAGAATTTATTATTAAAACCAGGTTCTAATCTAAATTGTCTCAGTCTGAAGCTAAAGCCAAGAACATTTCCTAATGCTCCTTTCATATAGGCACCTAACTGCAGCAGGTCATAATCAATATCATCCCATTTACCCTTCTCATAACCTACAATTGGATTAACATCAAGATACATATATGAGTTCTTATAACTGAACGGCCGCCATATTTTATATTGGTCCATTCCAAATAAAGTTAAATTACCCCTATAACTGCTTTTTGAAGTATCGAGTTCAACTCCATATTCCTTTGAATAAAACTTTAACTCTTCTTGTTCTAAACTAGTTAGTAATTCACTCTTAGATATTAATTCACTTAGCTTTGATGAAATATATTTTCTGCCTAACGGCTTAACGTAGTCATCAAATTCAATAAGGCCTTTATAATTTACTCTGCTAAGAAAATCATAAATTTTATTGTCAAGCGGCTCATATGTCAATTGAGAATATATTGTTATTACATTAAAGGTTAGAAAGATAAATATGTATTTCAAAAATGTTTTCATTGAATCTTAGTTAGTTGTTTATCATATAATGTAACTTTAAGTCCACATACCTAAGTTCTTGAAAAAAAGTCATTTCAGCGGGTTTCAAATCTTGTTTCCCAAAAATAATTGTTGTAACTTTACTTTATTATTCCTAAATGTTAAAAGTTCTTTTAAGTCTTTTGAAAGTCTTAGATAGGGAGAAATCAAAAATAATTTTTCAATTGCATTTTGTATCAAACTTCATTTCAGCGGAATAGATGTGATTTATCTTATAAAATCCAAAAAAAATTAAAATATTTTAAAAGAGTTTTTAAAAATGGACATAATTGGAGTATATAGTAATAAAAAAGAGGAAAGATGCGAAAACTAATATCCTATTTCGATAAAGTTAGCATGCTCAAGCATGGTATGTTTGGCTTTTTACTGTTTCTATTTATAATTGTAATATCTAAA
>CAYXXW010000684.1:0-1531 GCA_964469115.1 uncultured Melioribacteraceae bacterium | reverse complement strand
ACTGCTGTATTCGATTTACTTTCTTTAAGATCTTTGAAAGAATCACTGAACGCACTAATAATAGTTGGGAATGATCTGATTAAGGTTACAATACCGCCAAATGTAACTGCTCCCGCTCCAATGTATCTAATATAGTTGCTCCAAATTTCATTAGCTGACATTTCAGAAACCAACTTACTTGCTGGAGCAAAAACTGTTGTAAGGTTATCGCCAAGCAATGTGATTAACGGGATAAGAACTAACCATGAAAGAACACCTCCAGCAACCATTACACCTGCAATTTTAGGACCGATTATGTAACCGACGCCCAATAATTCGGGAGTTATTTCACCCATTATAGTTGCGTTAGGCATTGCAGTATTTCTGCCGAATGTATATCTGGGAACATCCTTCCATAAACCAAGCAGCGACATTAACAATTTATATGCAAAGGCAATTCCTAAACCGTAAAATACTTTTTGAGCTAGTTTGCCTCCCTTTTCACCCGCAACAAGAACATCTGCACAAGCAGTTCCTTCGGGAAATGGAAGCTTTCCATGTTCCTTAACGATAATTGATCTACGTAAAGGAATCATAAATAAGACACCAAGAATTCCACCGGCAAGCGCTAATACAAAAATTTGAAAATATTGAAAATATTCTTCCCCGCCCGGTAAGAATAAAAGTGCGGGAATTGTAAAGACAACACCGGCAGCAACAGATTCCCCTGCAGAGCCGATTGTTTGAACCATATTGTTTTCTAAAATTGTTGCTTTACCAAATTTTTTGATAACTGAAATTGATAAAACTGCTATTGGTATTGATGCACTTACAGTAAGACCAACCTTTAATCCCAAGTAAACAGTTGCGGCACCAAAGATTATTCCGAATATAGAACCAAGTATAATTGCTTTAGGAGTAAATTCAGGTATAAAATCTGATGGCGAGACATAGGGTTTAAATTGAGGTTTTTGAAAACTATCCATATAATACCCAAATAGTTATAAGTTAAGTGAAAGTAAACTGATTAAGTAAAATAATATAATTTTAGTTAATTGACGAAGATATTTCTATTGCATTCAAAAAATCAAAGTATTATTTTTGGGTTTGTTTTTAAGGGCCTGTAGCTCAGTTGGTTAGAGCATCTGATTAATCTTTTAAAAGATACCGAATATACTTCCCCTTCTAACTTCTTTCACATTAGTTCTTAGGATTCTACATCGTAACAGATCAAGAATAGTATGTATCTAACAAATAGTGTATGGTCACCATTTTATCAAGTTGTTGATGAAGTTGATGAAAGATAACAAGTAAATCAGATAAAGCTAAACTTAAATCTGATACCCTGAATTTCATTTCTGATTTAAAGAGCATCTAAGCAAGCAAAAAAGTCAAACCAATTACTCTATCAGAATTTTCTATTGAATATAATAAGTATACTCAAGATATTAATTAAAAGAGTTCTTCAAAAATAGTTGAATATTCATTCATATTGAAGAAGTTGAATTTTTAACTAGGATAAAAAGAGTTATCTCTAATAATATAAATACTT
>CAYXXW010000683.1:0-1531 GCA_964469115.1 uncultured Melioribacteraceae bacterium | reverse complement strand
TTTTAATTGGATGAGGAAATAATATGAAGCGATATCTTTATCTTTCTTTAGTGCCCGAAGCTTTAATTGCATCAATGCTTCCGCCGGAACAGTTTGGAAATTACTTAGCGGTTGGAACAAAGAAGCGAACGCGTGGACAAGCGATGTTCTTTGAGGTAAATCTGGATTTTAAAAGCGACTATTTTAATTTAGGTGACATTGAGAAGCTTTGCAAACCGCATGAAGATGGGGCACCTAAGAGATCGAAATATTTTTCAATATACCGTGTACTTGAACACATTCCGCTTGAAATGTTAAAAAACCTTTATTTGGCAACTGATGACGGACGAGTACTGGAATTGAAGCAGAGTGAATACATGATTAGACACGATAATAAATTAAGACTGTATCAGCAGTTATGTCCGGTTAATCCTAGAATTGCAAGTACTTTAAAGCCTGAAGAATTTGTAAAATTTATTACAAATCCCTCAAGCCAAATATCTGTGCCTAAAATTGTGTTTGTTCAATTAGGACTTAATAATTTAGCCATTGATCCGGTAAATGGTTCCGATGAAAATCTGCCATTCCCAAATATTCAGCATCTTAGAGATTGCTTAACTGAATTAAAAGTGTCTGATGATAAACCAACAAAAACAGTAATTCGTTTTATGCAGGGAGATTTATTATACCGCACAATTAAGAATGGATTTTTTGTGGGGGATAAGGATCATTTTCTGTTCTATGAGTTTCCATCAATAGAGCAGCTGGAAAATGAATACTACTCATGGTGGAGATCAGCTTTAGTCCTTGGTTTCCGTTGATAATTGATCTTTTCTACTAACGAATAAACGAATTTGGAGATATTATATGTTAAGTGAATTATTTTGGATCGTGCCAGTTTGTTCTGTAATAGCTCTTGGCTTTGCATTGTTCTTCTTTAAGCAAGTTATGAAAGAAGATGAAGGGACTGATCAGATGAAAAAAATTGCTGCCTATGTAAGAGAAGGTGCAATGGCTTATCTTAAACAGCAATATAAAATAGTTGGAATATTTTTTGTTATAATCACAATAGTATTTTCAATAATGGCTTATGTTTTAGAAGTACAGAACCCTTGGGTGCCATTTGCTTTTATTACAGGAGGATTCTTTTCCGGGTTGGCCGGTTTTTTTGGAATGAAAACCGCAACCAACGCATCAGCCCGAACAGCTAATGCTGCAGAAAAATCATTAAATGCTGGATTAAAAATTGCATTTCGCAGCGGTTCAGTTATGGGTTTGGTAGTTGTTGGATTAGGTTTGCTGGATATCTCAATTTGGTTTTATGTTCTTAATTTTTTCTATCCTTTTACTCTTACCGATGGACATAATCTAGTTGTAATAACCACAACAATGTTAACTTTTGGAATGGGTGCTTCTGCTCAAGCGTTATTTGCTAGAGTAGGTGGTGGAATATTTACTAAAGCTGCTGATGTTGGCGGTGACTTAGTAGGTAAAATTGAAGCCGGTATACCTGAAGATGACCCAAGAAATCCTGCAACAATTGCCGATAATG
>CAYXXW010000682.1:0-1535 GCA_964469115.1 uncultured Melioribacteraceae bacterium | reverse complement strand
ATCAGAAGAGAAAGAATGGGCAAAATGGGTAAATATTTACAAGGGAAAAATGCTGTCTAGAGGAATTTATTTGGGTGAACTATATGATATAGGCTTTGATAAACCTGAAACACATGCAATTAGTAAGGATAAGAAATTGTATTACGCATTCTACTCTTCTGATTGGGTTGGAGCTGTTGAATTAAGAGGTTTGGAAAATAAAACTTATCAAGTTACAGACTATGTCAATAATATTGATTTAGGCAAGGTTGATGGACCAACGTCATCTTTGGATGTTAAATTTAATAATTCTTTATTGATTGAATGTATTCCTCTGAATTAGTATAAAACTACAAAGTGATAATAAATAAATAATATTAAATATTATTATTTAGGATAGCGATATGAAAAGAAGGTCTTTTCTTAAAACTACAGGAGCAATTGCTATAGGTGCTCATGCTGCCTCAAATAATTTATTTGGTTTCGTTCCTGCACATAATTGGGAGAAATATGATTTTGGTAATGGTCCAATAGTTAAGGATAGACTTAACCAAGGTCCATTTCCAATATACGAACCTGAAATTGTTGCACCAAATAGTGAAGTTGTTATGACTACTACTCCATCTGATAAAAATCTTAATAATTTTGGAATGGGTC
Organism: uncultured Melioribacteraceae bacterium; assembly: GCA_964469115.1. GTDB lineage: Bacteria > Bacteroidota > Ignavibacteria > Ignavibacteriales > Melioribacteraceae. The sequence goes on along the minus strand of CAYXXW010000682.1, from coordinate 899 downwards.
TAACAGTTTACGTTTCGGGAGACATTGGACCGCCAAATATCAAAGGGGAAAAGCTTGAAAAATCTTTAGAAGATTTAATAAAATTCCCTTTTGTACAGAAAGTTTACATGAGACCTGACTGGAGAGATATACAAAAACAAGCTGGAAGATTAGAATTTCCAGACTATTGGAAAATCTCATTTGATCTTGCTAAGCAATATGATAAAAGAATTGGTTTTAGGATTATGACTGAGAATCCTGATATTCCAGAATTAGGAGTACCGGACTTTCTAATTGATAAAATACCATATAACAGTTTGAAGGGAAAATGGGAGCACAGTTCAAGTCTCAGAAGTCAGAAGGAACATAAATTTCCAAGATATGATCACCCCGAGTATCAAAAAGCCTTCATTGAACTAAACGAACTTTTAGCGAAAGACTTTGATGGTAATTCACAGATAGAATATATGGATACATTTATGTACGGTTTTTGGGGCGAAGGACATTCATGGCCATTTGAAGGACACCCGTTTCCTGACAATGTATTGGCTGAAAAGACATTTATGAAAATGTTTGATACACAGCTAAAATATTGGACTAAAACTCCTTTAGTAACTAACACACAACCAGATTTTAGCAGAGTAGGAAATTCTGAATTGGTTGATAAAACTGTAAGAACACACAATTGGTTAAGAACAGATACAATCTATATTGAAAATATGCAGATTGAATCATTAAGTAATAGACCACCTTGGGTAGCTACTATTTGTGAAAACGGAATGCATACGTTGGAGCATCATGAGAAAAACATGTATGAAGGAATTGGATCTAATGATAATCTAATTACCCATATAATGGATGCCGGAGCGAATTATTTTTCTATCTGGAATTGGCACAATATTGCAGCTAGAAATATTCTC
>CAYXXW010000681.1:0-1544 GCA_964469115.1 uncultured Melioribacteraceae bacterium | reverse complement strand
TCAACGCGCTCACTTATTGGGGCGTTTGTATCTTTCCATACCTGAGCATTAACTCCTAGTATGTGAATGAGAAAGAACAATAAAAGAAAAGTGCTTTTATTCTGCATACGTTTAACTATTTTCATGATAATGTATTTTTTTATTTTAATAAATTCGAATTTAACTTTTGATTTTATTCCTTATAGTCAGAGAGCTTGTATACTGGTTCTGGTTGAGATTCCCATCATCCTTCAGCATTAGTTTTCTTTCTTAAAATTGTAGTCAAACAATAAATTATCCTGCCTAATATTATTTTTCCAACAAAAAGGGCTATTGATTCAATGGGCATAGTTTTTCAGTTAATTAACGTGTTGCAATAGCCCTACCTGAAGTATTTTCATGATTTATCCCTTTTTGAATAAGATGATAAGTTAAATCTGTAATAGCAGAATTTATGTCACTAATTCCTTTTTTATTTACAACAATAGCTTTAAACCCAATAGTCGGATTAAGTTTTAAATATTTCAGAAAAAATGTTTTATAGGTCTCAAGTTTATTTTTACTCAACTCTGCAAAATGAAACTCATATTCAACCCCCTCTTTTTCAAGCCATTCTTTTATTTCCCTACTTGCTTGAAAAGATTTAAAACCATCAACTATCCACAAACTCCCAACTGATAAATAGTCCTGTGTTTTGCCTGTTTCATCAATATATACTGAGTACATTGGCAAATCAATTGGCTTTTCCTCAATGGCTTCTTCTCGCATTTCCTCAGCTAATACACCTCTATGTCTTCTAACAATCTCATCTGCTTGAAAAAGTTTATAGTCATTTTGAATTCTTGCTCGTGACCTTGTCAATGAATTAATCATTGTAAGTTTCTTCAAGTCATCCTTTGTTATGTAATTACCATTAAACTTATCATTTTCAAATGTTGTCCAATAAATCCACGCTAATTCAATGTCTGAGTTTCTAGCGATAGAATAATTGTTAAGAATAAAGCCAACCTTATCATGTTTTGTCTCAAGATTTCCACTAAGAACTTTATTTAAAAGATCTTGTTTTTATTTCTCTATTTTAGCGTCCTTCTCAGGTGTTGATTCACTTAATTCATCTTTTATTAATTCGTCATTTTCCATATCTGCATATTTAAGCTGTAGAGTGTCATCCTAATTGGCTGTAACGTTCCTAATAAACTTTGGCTGGGCTTTCAGTGTTATTCCGTCTCGGATTAGCGCTAGTTTAAATATAAGCATTTACATTCAAACACCTACTTTCGCCCAGCTTGAGTTTATTTATTGTGTGTGCTGCCCATTTTACTTTTTTATTAATAATAACTATTTAAGCTTAAAACTCTATTTAATATAAAACATTAACACTTTTGCTCAATTAAATCATGCTCGTGTGTGTCAAGATAAAAGTGGCAAGGATGTTCTTTTTATATGATTACAAACGAATCGAACAGCCTTAGCGAACCAGGTATTTGCTTACTTCTGCATACCTTTGGCTATAGTTTCCGCCATAATTTTAATACCCTTTTCATTAGGGTGGATTCCATCAGGAA
>CAYXXW010000680.1:0-1549 GCA_964469115.1 uncultured Melioribacteraceae bacterium | reverse complement strand
TCAGCTTTAGCTAATGGAGAACCAAATAAAACCAGTGGGAAACAAGAATTATTCGAATCAATTATTAACAATTATATTTAGAAGAAAAGCGATGCTAATGTAAATATATTGTTGCATTCTTTATTATAATTACTCTTAATAGTTCCAATTGTTTTTGATAAGAGCAAAGCTGATTTCCCGCTATAATGTTGTCCATTCTTTCTAAATCTTTATTCCCTAAAGGATTAAAAAGCTATAGTTAGAATAAAGAACTGTAAATATGAAGATATCTGAGGAGTTTCCAAATATAACAATGTTTTGTAAAAATATAATTGAGTCATATTCTCTCCTAGGAAAAGGCACGTAAAAGAACCATAATAGTAACCCAGTTATAAATTGCATACAGATTTAGACAACTGTCATTCCACCCAAACCAAAGGTATGATTATACTTTAAGACTTTTTTGTTTACCTTTGTTAGATGCAAATGAGGAACAAGACTGCTAAAAATTAAATATAATCTACCAGATTCATCAGCAGGATGTACGTCCTATTATTTACTGATTTTTTTGAATCTCTTTATAATATTTGCTTTAATTGCTAGCATATGTTATATCTAACTTAGTTCAAAAAAATAATTTAATTTTTTATTCCTCTCAATCAAAACCAGTTTCCAAACAACTAGAATTCAATCATTTGTTTTTGATTTTGCTTTTAGATTTTAAATGCATAGTTAAAAAATAAGTAGCTACTAAAACCGGGATAACTAAATATCCGTTAGTTAAAACAAAATGAGCTGTGTTTTCCCAAAATGTTCCTGTATGAACATGACCATCATGTGCAAATAAGTTTACAGGAAAAAGTGAAATTAAAAATAATGATACGTTAGTTATCTTTTTCATATTGACCTATAACTAATTGTGAAAGTGTATTTGGATTAATTTGTTTCTCAAACGATATTCTTAAAACATCTTCTGATTCAGGTTTAATTTTGTTTGTCCCATCTGGCTTTCTACTTACTTTAATTCTAAACTTACCATACTCAGTTTCTATCTCTTCAGCTTTTCTGTCTAAGCTTATCTTACCTGAACTGTAATAACGCAAACCAATTGTTGATGAAAAATTTAGGATATAGTCTGTAACATCTTTAAATTTCCGTTTTTTGCAAATTACATTCAATAACAATCCTGGTCTGCCCTTCTTCATAATAATTTGTGCAAAATAAAAATCAAGTGCTCCAGATTCTAGTAACTTATCTTGAAATTCGATCCCTAAATATTCATTATTCCCGTCATCGATATTAGCTTCAATTACTATTATTTCATTCTTTGGTGAATCTAATAATTCAGAGACACTTAACCTAAGAACATTTGGAATATTAAAGTCCTTTTCTCCAGTTCCGTAAGATGTGCTTAAATCTAACATCGAAGGTAACTCAGTTTTAGGATTGAGATACTTTATAATAGCAGCTCCAGTTGGTGTAAGTTTCTCTCCTTCTTCATCGCCAAATTTGTAGGGTAGTCCTTCAATAATAAGTTTTGTGGCTGGACAAGGAACCGGAAGCATTCCGT
>CAYXXW010000679.1:0-1549 GCA_964469115.1 uncultured Melioribacteraceae bacterium | reverse complement strand
GCTCTACCAAACTTATCTTGTAATACTTTAATGCGCTCGTATTTAAACCAATTTTCCTTAATTCCATTTTCATAATTAGAAAAACCAGTTAAATACGCTTCTCCTGCGTCAGTTTTCCAATTGATGCCGTCTTTTGAGCGCATATACCAAGCAATACGTCCCAGCCAGTCATTTACAATAAGATGATATTGAACATCTGTTTTCCAAATTAGTGGATCTTCAAAATGACCTTTGACAGGTGGATAAATACTTGAATCTGTCAATTGGTTCCAAGTTGAAAGGCCATCCTTACTAGCCCAAATACCACCACCACGACAAACCATTAAAAAAGATCCATCTTCTCGCTTAGCAAAAGTAAGATTGGAAAGCCGTTCTATTATTTTGCGATCCCGTTTGTCAAAATCAAATTTAGCGTACGTCCAAGGGCCATTTATATTATCGGATACATAATGTCCGCCAATAACGTAAATTACATATTCACCATTATTTGTAATATACCATTCTGGATTATGCCCTTTACCAATTTCTTGAACAACTTTGTATGGACCAAAAGAATTTTCTGATACCGCATGTACTACATTTGAGTTAGGCCATTCCATATGCCCTTTATCCGAATTTTCAGGCCACCTACAAACAAAAAGATGATATTTTCCATCATCTAGTAAACGTGCATTCCCTCCCCAGTATGACCATTCATTATCTTCTATACCGTTGTTTATATCACGAGGAATCACGACTCCTGAACCCCAAGTATTTTTAGTCATACCATTAAGGTTAGGCATAGGAAGAAATCTATCCATAAAACGTCCACCATAAACAAGATTTTCCCAGCCTTCTGGTCGTGCCCTTTCAATAAATTGAGCCTCTGAAACAGAGGTTGAAAGTAGGAATACAATCAAATAAATCAAATTTGTTTTGTTCATATTTTAAATATATTTAGGTTGACACTTGCATACAACTCGTTTGTATACGCATCTTTTTATAGGTAAAAGTTCCTTATATCGCCCGAAAATTGGGTGGATATTGGGAAGTTTGGGGTGCGTATATCTCTTTTCAATATATTCTCTAATTAAGTAAAAACTCAGATATCAAGCCCTCAAACCGCTATCATCTGCTATTATATCAGCAATATAATAAGCATTTTCGAGAAGTAATAATTTTCTTGATACATTTTCATAAGTATTAATGCATTATATCTAAATTTTAATCTTCACCTGAAATTTAATTTCTGTTTTATGATTTTCCATTATTTCGCTTAGTCCGCTTCCTACAGTCTCTTTTCCCGGATAATAACTTTGTGCAAGCTTAAGCCATATTGCAGTTTTAGTAAAAGGTTCCCACTTAAGCCTGTTTTTCAAAGCGATGAACTAATTTATACGCTGTAGGCCTGAATATTGCAAATGCCTTACAAAGTTCTGTAATACTAAATTTTTGAACGCGCCATTCGCAAATAAATTCCATTTTCTGTTCCATAGTTGTTGTTTCTTTCCAAGTCATAGTAATCTGATTTTTTAATCAAATTACAACTCAAAAAGTGTAAACGATGTCC
>CAYXXW010000678.1:0-1558 GCA_964469115.1 uncultured Melioribacteraceae bacterium | reverse complement strand
GGAGCAATGCTGGCGCCGATTTGCAATCGGGGCCATAATCCTGAGGCACGGATTACAAATTAGGGGTGTTCGGAAGATTTTTCAAAGAACGGAAAGATTAATCTTGGTTTTTGCATTTAACGAAAAACTAAACTAGGATCCCCGCCACATTCCCTTACTATCATCTTTATTATAAACTCATTTAGTTCAAACGATATTCTCCTGACAGCTGTTTTGTATCCAACCTTATTTAACCTTTTATAAGTAAGTACCAACATTGAAGCGATCATTGTCATGTACATCATTACCATCATACCATTTTCGCTTGTTGAAGTAATGTGTGCGAAGTTTAATTCTTGCTTCAAGAACCTGAAAAACACCTCTATATCCCAACGTTTCCTGTAGAATGAGAGGATATTTTCGACTTTTTGGTCAAATAAATTGGTTATGAATAAGTAAGTTATCTTGGTTTTTGGATTAATTGCGATTATCAATCGAAAATAGTCTTCTAAGAACTGCCTGCTATTTGGAGTGCCCAGTTGTACTGTCTGATCACTTAATAGTTCTAAGGTACCAACTGATCTATTCTTACCATCTTCTATCTGATTGATTACCCTATACCGGGCAGTATCCCTTAACCTGGTAACAAAAAATGTTGATTGCTGATTTAAATTGCAAAACACCTGGCGCTTATTTACTCCTCTGTCAAATATAAAAACAGAGTTCTTATTACTTTCAGCGTACTTGTAAACAACTTTAGGTATTGTAAGATCTTCGGACAGATAATCTTTATCGGTAAATAATTCTGTCATACATGGGTATTTACCATCATAAGCTACAGTAAATTTAATCTGCTTCTTGCCGTCCTTTTTCTTCCCGATATTCATCCCCTTCTTGAGTTTATTTGCCGCTTCTGCCACCATAGTAGAATCAACCCTTATTAAATTGAGTTTTTCTATTTCTTTTTCACTAAAATATTGGCTGAACTGGCTGTGTATTAGCTCATAAGATTTCCTGAAAAAATCAATATTTATAATCGAGAGTCTCTCCGAGATCGAATTATACTTTACTCGTCGAGTTGAATCAAGATTAAAAAGGAATTTAAAAGCAGCATTGTTAAAGATATCTTCCATTGTACGCAGACTATTACGCTGACATTCTATTAATGAGTAAAGAATCAGACACAATAGACTTTTTCCATCTAAAATCTTAGTGTAATAATCTACATTTGTTCTTTTGGCTATCTTTCTAATATCCTCATCTGGAATCAACGAGAGCAGTTGTGTAATGGATATCTTATCGGCTTGAGATTTCATCCTTCTCTAAAAATAACATAGCAAAAATAGAAAGAATAAAATCTATTTATATCACTGATTAAATGAATTTTACAAACACTGAAATAGAAATATTGTTAATATCAGTCAAGAAATCAAAACACCAATCACTACTACAAGAGATATCAACAGGCTTAACGCCAAAATTGTTAATATCGCTTCATTTTTATAATTTTGATTCTTCCGAACACCCCTAATTACAAATCCGCGCCAGCGGAACTGAGAAAGATCATTTGCGAGCTCTG
>CAYXXW010000677.1:0-1560 GCA_964469115.1 uncultured Melioribacteraceae bacterium | reverse complement strand
ACCTAGCTTATTTGACATTTATATTTATCAGGAAGTAGAAAACTTTTTAGAGATAAGCTAATGGATAAATTGTGTATCTTAAATTGTACATACGTAGAAGCTGGAATAGAGAGATTAAACAAATTATTTATAAAACTATTCGAAAAATATAATATCGACTTTGAAATCTATCATTTAGAGGATCAGATTGAAGATCTTAGCGGATACTCCCATCTGATAATCAGCGGATCTGCTCTTTTTGCTTCTCAGCAAAATGAGAATGACAAAAAAATATATGAGATAATTCAGGAGTTTGCAAACAAAAGCATTTTGGGAATATGTTATGGTCATCAGATGTTGGCAAAAGCATTAATGAAACAGAATGTCTGCCGGAGGAGTAAATCACCGGAGTTGGGTTGGAGAAAAGTAGAATTAACAAACAATCTATTATTCGCTGGAATTTCTAAACCGATTTTTTATGAGTCACACATTGAAGAAGTGTTCAGTCTGAGTGATGATTTTGAAATTATTGCTTCAAACAAAAATTGTGATATTCAAGGTTTTCAATATAATCAGTTACCGATCTGGGGTATTCAATTCCATCCGGAAGTTAATCTAGAGTACAGTGAACAATCAATCAGAAATAAATTAGCCAACAATGAAGCCATGCGTGAATATTTCTATAATGAACAACAATACCAAAACCATAATGAACAGAATTTTAAGATCTTTAAAAATTTTCTAAGTTCTTAGGTTCAGCAAAAGGAGTAAAATTATGAAAAGTTCTATTAAAAAAGAAATTAAGAACCATTTTAATCAGACTCAACTTGTCTATTTATCTACAATAGATAAAGATATTCCACGTGTTCGTCCTGTTACACTTATCCATTTTAATGAGAAATTTTGGGTAGCTACCGGATCGGAAGATGCAAAGATGGCTCAAATTAAAGCTAATTGTAACTTTGAATTCTGCTATTCAATTTCTGATAAGCAAAATATGGGTTACATCCGTGGAGCTGGATTAATAGCTGTTGTTGCAGATATTGCTGCAAAAAAGGAATTATTAGATAACATCGATTTTATCTCCCATTTCTGGCAAGATCCAGCGGATCTAGGATATTCACTATTATATCTGAACATTAAAGAAATTGAATATCTGAAAATCGGTGAAATGATCGCAAATAAGTATGAATGTGATTTATAGCCTTAATTTAATCTAATGAATAGATTACGTATTGATTAAATACTGGTTAAATAATTCTTATATATCAAGTGTAACTAATGTAAATATTTGGCTCAAAAGTTGCTTAATATTAAACTAAAAAGCAAAGGAATATAAAATGAAAAAAACACTTACCTTTCTAATTATTATCACTGCAATATGTCTTAACGCCAGCATAATTGAAAAAACATTTCACTTTAATAATTATAAAATTTCTGAAATTTCAGGTTTCCAGACAATTGAATTTGAGAATGCACAACAGCAATCAAAAACCGGAGAACCAGTTCTTCCGTATATTTCAGTATCACTTTTACTACCTCCAGGAGAAATTGCTGAATCAATTGAGATAATCGGAAATA
>CAYXXW010000676.1:0-1568 GCA_964469115.1 uncultured Melioribacteraceae bacterium | reverse complement strand
TAGGAGGGCACAATGAGCAAATCAAAAAACTTGGGAATTCTTTTTCCGGAAATACTGATTCCCGGTAAAAAGGTAAACAAAAAAAAGTGGCCGGTTATCGCCTGTGACCAATATACATCAAACATGTCATATTGGCAAAATACATCCAAAATTGTCGGCAGCGCGCCATCCACTTTGCATATTACAATACCCGAAATCTATTTGCAGCAAGACGATATAAACCAGCGCATCAATCACGCCAAAGAGACGATGACCACATACGTACAGGACAATGTCTTTGTAAGGCTTCCGCAAGGCGTGGTGCTGGTAGAGCGCGAGACTCCTTTTGGCACACGTGTCGGCGTTATGCTTGCTATCGATCTCGATCAGTACAATAGCGACCATCGCAAAAAGCCGCTTATCCGCGCAACCGAGCAAACGATAAAAGAGCGTTTGCCTTCGCGTATGAAAGCGCGAGAAGGCGCCGTTCTTGAAAGCCCGCACGTCATGCTGATGCTAAATGATCCCAGCGACAACGTTCTGGGTTCGCTTTATCGCAGCCGAGGCAACTTTGCCAAAGTGTATGACACCCCGCTTATGCAGGGCGGCGGTCACATAAAAGGATGGTTTATCGACGATTCAGATGTACTTGATACTTTGACCGATTCTCTTGAAGCGCTGCTAAGCAAATCAAAAGACGAAATACTTTTTGCTGTGGGTGATGGAAACCACACGCTGGCCTCTGCAAAAGCGATTTGGGAAAATCACAAACAGGAAATTCCCAAATCCGAATGGGAAACAAGCCCGCTCAAATACGCTTTGGTAGAAGTCGTGAATCTATACGACAAGGGCATATCTATGCACCCAATTCATCGCGTACTGTTTAATGTAGAAACACCGAACTTCCTGCGTTCGCTTGTGTCCGAGCTTAACGACATGGGTCTTAACGCCCGCATGATGTACACACGCGGTACTTCTGCACAAAACACCAGCAACGAGCAAAATCTGTTTTTCGAATCAAGTCAAGCAAAAGGGCGTATCGAAATCGGGACGCCAAAGCAGAAACTTATAACCATTCCACTAACAAAGGCACTGGATAAATTGCTCGAAGCGATGCCAAAAGTGAGAATAGACTATATCCACGGCGACGAAGAGTTTGACGACTTAACGCAATCGCGCGGATGCCTTGGATTTCGTATAGAGCCTTTAACAAAGGATCAGCTGTTTAGCCTTGTCAGCGAATACGGCGTGCTTCCAAGAAAAGCGTTCTCGCTCGGCGAAGCACAGGAAAAGCGATATTATTACGAGTGTCGTCTTCTTGTAGATACACAGACTGACGACGAAGAGCCCGATCCCGAACCCGAAGAGCCCTCACCGGAAGTATCCGAACCGGAGGCATCTGAGCCGGAGACGGTCGAACCCGTACCGGAAGCAAAAAAAACCGGAATATTTAGAAAGAGAAAGAAAAATGAAAGTATGTAAATTTGGCGGAAGCTCCCTCGCAAATGCAGAGCAAATTAAAAAGATTAAGCAGATTGTTGAGCTTGACCCAGAGCGCACATATGTCGTGCCGTCTGCGCCGGGCAAGC
>CAYXXW010000675.1:0-1568 GCA_964469115.1 uncultured Melioribacteraceae bacterium | reverse complement strand
CGTCGTTTTTATACAGCTTATTTTTTATTTGAACAGGAGTATAATTACGGTGTAATAATAATGAGAAATTGTAATCAGGGTACAACAAATCGTGAGCTTATTTCAAATAATCTTCTACGTAAATTTGTAGAATTAGAAAGAAAAACTAAACATAACAATAAATAAACTGTATTAAAACGACGGTTTATTCTGAGCGTTGTTTGTCATGCAAATTAATTGAAAGAAAAATTAAATGAAGAAGATTTTTATTTCATTAAGTCTGGTTTGTTTCTGGAAAAACTGGTACGGTATGGCCATGGTCGAGCCGAGACGTGTCTAGAGAGATGGGAAAAACACTATTTTTGATCAGATGCGACAGAACCATAAAACCCATCCTAAACAGCCATTTGGTAGTTTACTTAGTTTCATCTTTTAATTATTCATTAAGGCACTACCTTAATATCATTATCTTTCTTCTTATTACTCCTTTTTCGGTAAATATGTTGAGGAAATAAATACCTTGATTATAATCAAAAACTGGTATCTCAATAGTTTCAGATTGGAGTTGATTCCCCTCTAAAGAATACATTAATAAACCTGTTGAGTTGAAAAGTTGAATTCTTTCTACTTTAACATTTACATATCCAAGATTGATGAGTAGTTTATCCTTAACAGGATTAGGATACACCTTTATGTCTTCATTTATATATTCATCAATTCCAACATATTGTATACTAATTAATAATGAATCAGTCTTTATAACACCAGTTACCAAATCAGTGATCATTAAGTAAAAAGTAGTATCCGTTGTAAGAGCATTCGTTTGAGGGTTTAGGATACCATTGGCTGCAATCAGAGCTTGAGGAGTCCAGAGAATTTCAACACTTCCACTTCCGCCAGTATAGGATCCATCGAGAGTTGTTGTTGTTCCAGTAGAAATACCTTGATCCTCTCCAGCATCCACGTTAAGAGTTCGACAGGGAAACCCGTAATGTATATTCATGAAATCAAGCATTGAATCAGCCAGATCGTTAGAGTATTTTGATCTGTTAGCTGATTTTACCATAAATTTCCAATAAGATTCAAGATGAGTGGCATCAATTGTTCCTGTGTGTTTAGACCCGTATCTCCATGTATTTTGTCCAGCATAGTAAAATGTTACACTGCCCGGTGGTGCTGGATAATAAGGACTAGTTGTAGTTTTCCAACCTAGGGATTCTAACATTCCACCAAGGCTGGTTGGTCCTTTCAAAACTTCTAGGAAATCTGCTCCGCCAATTGTGCATAAATTTTTTATCGTTGAATAATTTACACGTGTTTCAATTACTGCATCAGACATATTCAGATATGATTTTGACACACCTAATCCAACCATATTCCAATGTTCAGCTGTACCATTTCCGTGTAATTCAAAATAATGTCCTTTACCCCAATCAGCAGATACTTTATTGTGCGCAACTTGAATGAAATCATGAAAGTCTCTTAAAGCTTGCAAAGCAACAGGATCTGTACCCGCAGCATCAGTAGAATCAGCCTCTGAAAAAACAGGATTTAATTTATTGGGCCTTAAGTGATTGATTATAATATGA
>CAYXXW010000674.1:0-1568 GCA_964469115.1 uncultured Melioribacteraceae bacterium | reverse complement strand
TTTAAGCAAAAATACAATAAGTATTGAATAAGTTACCAGCTACAATCAAATTCAATATATTTGCGCAATATAATAACCAGTATGAAAAAATTTCTTTTTTATTTAGTTCTTATCCTGTTATTAATTCAACTGTATCGTCCTGCAAAAAACACAAATGAATTGGACGCTAGTGGAAGTATAACTAGGGAATTAGTGGTTTCTGAGAATATTCAAAGTATATTAGAACGCTCTTGTAATGATTGTCATTCCAATACTACTACTTATTTATGGTATCACAATATTGCGCCTTTATCTTGGGTTGTTGCTAACCATGTTAAAGAAGGAAAAGAACATCTTAATTTTGATGAATGGAGTAATTATAACGCAGATCAAAAAGGCCATATTATAGATGACTTAAAAGAGAGTATTGAAACTAGAGAAATGCCTTTAGTTGGTTATTTGAAACTGCATCCTGAAGCAATAATTTCGGATAGTGATAATCGATTACTATTAGACTGGATTGATTCTTTGGAGAAGGAATAAATACATATCTAAATTATAAATTAGAAAGAAGTAACTTGAAACATTCAGATAAAATAGCTGCCCAACTCGTTGTCAAATCACTGATAATTAATTCTGTAGAAAAAGTTGTGGTTTCTCCAGGTTCGCGGAATGCTCCGTTAATCATAGAATTGAATTCATATGATACTATAGAAAAATATAGCATTGTCGATGAACGTTCTGCTGCTTTTTTTGCTTTAGGGATGGCACAACAAACTCAAAAACCAGTTGCATTAGTATGTAGTTCTGGCTCTGCCTTATTAAATTATTATCCTGCACTTGCAGAAGCTTATTACAGTGATATTCCATTGATTGCTATTTCTGCCGATAGACCGAAGCATTTAATTGATATTGGAGACGGCCAAACTATCCGACAGGAAAATGTGTATAGAAATCACATTCATTTTTCAGCAAATTTAGAGGAGCATTCAATAGAAAATAATTCGAAAATTTTAAAGGAGGCTTTTGATAAATTAGGAAAACGTAGAGGCCCAATTCATATTAATGTTCCATTTTCTGAACCTTTATATGGAGTCACAGATGAATTGGATAAATTGATAATTAATGAACAAGCATCTCCACTGCAATTAGAAGAGCCTTTATCCGTTTCTTTCTTGGAAGAGTTTGCTGATATTTGGAATAATGCAGGTCGGAAAATGGTATTATTAGGCGTGCATCAGCCTGATGAAATGATACAAACTCAGTTAAATCATATTATTAAAGATCCATCAGTTATTGTGCTAACTGAAACAACTTCAAATGTTTATAATACCAATTTCGTTGCCTGTATTGATAAAGTACTATTTCCTTTTTCGAACGATGATTTTAAGAAATTGCAACCCGATGTACTGCTTACTTTTGGTGGTATGATTGTTTCAAAAAAAATTAAACAACTCCTTAGAGAAAACCCACCAAAACACCATTGGCACATAGATTCTAATAAAGCTTTAGACACATATCATTCTCTAACACATCATTTTAAAATAAGTGCTACTTTATTTTTTAGTCAATTTTTCTTTTTGACTGAG
>CAYXXW010000673.1:0-1570 GCA_964469115.1 uncultured Melioribacteraceae bacterium | reverse complement strand
ATTGAAGCACTGGAATAGATGTTGAGACTAAGGATATTTCACTAACTGGAAGGATTATTGCAAATTTCCCAGATAGATTAACTGATTCACAAAAAATACCCGACTACCTTTCTGAATTGGGTAAACTTGCAAAAACACCAGATGCGAATATTATTAAACTTCCCAATATCAGTGCTTCAATTCCTCAATTACAAGCTGCAATAAAAGAATTGAAAGCTAAGGGTTATGACATTCCAGAGTATCCTGAAGAACCCAAAAATGATGAAGAAATAGCTCTGCAAAAAAGATTTGCAAAAGTTCTCGGATCAGCTGTTAATCCTGTCCTCCGTGAAGGAAATGCTGATAGAAGAGCAGCAGTATCTGTCAAGAAGTTTGCGCAAAAGAATCCGCATAGAATGATGAAAGCTTGGCCTGAATCCGGATCAAAATCTCGAGTCGCTTACATGACGGAAGGAGATTTCTACGGTTCTGAAAATTCAACTACACTAAATGAAAATTGCGAAGTAAAAATTGAATTTGAAAACGCTAAAAGTGAAGCAAAAGTACTAAAAGAAAAAATATCACTCTTAGAAGGTGAAGTTATTGATACGGCAGTTATGAATGTATCTGCGTTGAGAAAATTCTATGCTGAACAAATTGAAGAAGCTAAAAAAGATGATGTACTTTTATCTCTTCATTTAAAAGCAACAATGATGAAAATTTCTGATCCAATAATGTTCGGACACGCTGTTTCTGTGTATTATAAGGTTGCGTTAGATAAACATGCAGATACTCTAAAAGAGGTAGGAGCAAATGTAAATAATGGTTTGGCAGATGTGCTTGATAAGCTAAATAAATTACCTGCTGATAAAAAAGCTGAAATAGAAGCGGATATAAACAAGGTTTATGAATCTCATCCTGCTTTGGCCATGGTAGATTCGAGACTTGGCAAAACAAATTTGCATGTGCCAAATGATGTTATTGTTGATGCTTCGATGCCAAATGTTGTACGAGATGGTGGTAAAATGTGGAATAAAGAAGATGAACTGCAAGATTGTATCGCTATGGTTCCAGACCGATCTTATGCAACAATGTACGCCGAGATTATGAAAGATGCTAAGAAAAATGGACAATTTAATCCATCAACAATGGGTGCGGTTTCTAATGTTGGTTTAATGGCTCAGAAGGCAGAAGAGTATGGATCACATGATAAAACTTTTGAAGCTCCTTCAAATGGCAAAATTAGGGTAACTAAATTAGATGGCAAAGTTCTACTCGAACAATCAGTTGAAACCGGTGATATTTTTAGAATGTGCCAAGCAAAAGATGAACCTATTAAAGATTGGGTGAAGTTAGCAGTCCGTAGAGCTAGAGCAACCAATACGCCAACCATTTTTTGGTTAGATGAGAGAAGAGGACATGATGCTGAGATAATTAAAAAAGTAAATAAGTATTTGCCAGAACATGATACAAAAGATTTAGACATCAGAATAATGAAGCCAGTTGATGCAATGAAGTTTACACTTGAGAGAGTGCGAAAAGGACTTGATACTATTTCAGTAACTGGTAACGTCCTTCGTGATTATTTAAC
>CAYXXW010000672.1:0-1571 GCA_964469115.1 uncultured Melioribacteraceae bacterium | reverse complement strand
GCAGAAATGCTAAGTCCAGAATCTGCAGGAGTGAGCTGTATGTTAACCTTATAATATTTGCCTTCTTTTACAATAATGTGTTTTTCACCTTTTGTCATGCGGGAAGCTACAATAGCTTGCTCTATTGTAGAAAACGGAGACTGTTGGGTCCCGGAATTAGTATCATTTCCATTTTCAGCAACGTACCAAATGTTTGTTGGCTGAGTACATTGGATAGTCATTAAACCAATTATTATTAATGACACTATGTTTGTTTTAAATCTTGCCATAGCTTTATGTATAAGGTTTTTAAGAATGTCGTAAACAAAGGTAAGCAGCCTGACAATAAATAGCTATTATTTCTTAAACTCAACTTTAAAAAAAGTAGCTATTTCATCCATCATTGAAGCTTCAGGAATAGTAAACACGAACTCATCAATCTTTAACGACCATTTCAATTCAACATCATTACCAACAACAGAAACACGTTTTATAGACTGATTTACAGAAGTATCCAGGATATGAAGAACTTCCATCTCTGTATTAGCCTCCGGAAGCCCTAACATATAAACATATTGTGCTTTTTTTTGTCTTTAGAAGTGGTAAACCTTAAACATTGGAATAAAATCATGATAATTAAAGTTTTCCAGACCTCCATATTGTTCATTGTGATATGGACGTATAGTACCGCCCCAACCTTTTTTCTCGAGTTTATCAAAATACATCCAGCGCGGATACTTTTCATCGTAATATTCTGGCACTGTAAAAAGTCCCCAATGAAAATAGATTCCTAAAAGGAATCTACCCGATAATTGGTGCCATTCTTGGAAGGAGGTCATTAATCTTGCAAATAATAGTTTTAATAAATGAGACGAGTATTTTAGAAGTTCGCTTATATGAGGGATTAGCAGATATTAGCTTAGCGTTGGTAAATTACTTGAAATAAGTGTTTTTACCCACGTTAAGCTATTGGGGGTCGGCTCACAAAACGGAGGTTTTAAGACAAACGTTCCTCGCGTATGAAACGTAGCGGATTTCGGAGCTGCGTTCTTATCCCCGGTAACCGTTTTTGGTTTAAATATACAAACATTTGCAAAACACCAACTCAGCTATGCTACCACTACCCCTGAAAAGAAAGTTTTATTCTATTCTGATATGCTTTTACTGTCTTTTATTGTAATTTTATTAAGACTCATAATTATTATTTATGAATTTCAATGATAAAACGAAGAAGGACCTCATTGTTGAATTTGAGGAATTGCGACAAAATTACGATTCTTTAAAAGTAAATTACAATAAAGATATTGCCCAATATAAACAAGCTGAGGAGGTTTATCGAAAAATGGTTGATAATTCACCTCGCGGCATGCACTTTTACAAATTAAACAATAATAATGAATTAATATTCACTGGCGCTAACCCTGCAGCAAATAAAATTTTAAAAATTAACAATTCGCAGTTTATTGGAAAAGTACGGGTAATAGATGTAGATCTTACATGCTGCAAGGCTGTTGTTGAGAGCGGATCGGGATTCCTTGAAGGCGACATGTGTATCCTTCCTGATGAAGAGGATTAATTTACGTTCTAAATTT
>CAYXXW010000671.1:0-1571 GCA_964469115.1 uncultured Melioribacteraceae bacterium | reverse complement strand
GAGAAAGAAAATAAATATCTACAGTTTAAAATGAATGAGTTTACCAATGTGAATGAGCTTACATTTAGTTTTATTAGTCCTGGTAAAACTAACCCATCACAGATTATTGAAAATAAAAAACAGTCAAAATTAAATAAAATAGCTGATGGAATAGAAAGACCAGCATATGTAAGCAGGAAAGATTGGGGTTGCCCACAATCTGAACATGTAAGTTCGAGATCTTTAACCAATGTAACACATTTAATAATTCACCATAGTGCAGGCAGTACAACTTCTAATGATTTTGCAGCTGTCGTGCTCTCTTACTGGGATTACCATGTAAACAGTAATGGCTGGGATGATATTGGATACAATTGGCTGGTAGATCCAAATGGAATTTTGTACAAAGGTAGAGCATGGAAATCGGAAACTGAAGAAAATGTAATGGGTGCGCATAACTCCGGTAAAAATAGTAATACTGCGGGGATCTGTTTTATTGGAAATTATGTGTCAAGTATTCCAAGTGAATTGGGAATTAATAAGATAGCTGAACTTTCTGCGTTTTTATGTGATAAATATGGAATTGATCCGCTGGGCTCTAGTTATCACGCTGCAATTGAAAGAGTTAATGATAATATTGATGGTCATGGTCAAAGTGGCGGAGGTACTGCATGCCCTGGTACTCAATTGATTAATAGACTTCAAGTGCTTCGTGATAAAACATATAGTTACAGATGGGATACAACAGTAGCTCCTGAAATTGTATCTACTTTTCCTGCTACTGCACAAGACAGTGCATATTTAACTAAAGAAATAAAAATCGAGTTTACTCATCCAATGAACCAAGAATCAGTAAGCAATGCTTTTTCAATTTCTCCGAATTTTATTGGAACTATTTCTTGGAATGATGAAGGTAGAACGTTATACTATAAACCATTAGTTCCATTTGCACCTATGACTAATTACAGCATAACAATATTTAAGCAGGCGACAAGTATTTGGGACATAGGACTAAATAATGATTTTAGATTTAGTTTTGTAACAAAAGCGCATGATAACTTATCACTCCTTGAAACATATCCTATTAATGGCGCAGTTGATGTTGAAGCGGATGTTACAATAGAATTGATATTTGATGGTCCCATTGCAGGAAATTCTCTGGGTGGAAATATTTCTTTTGTTGATCAAGACTCAAATGCAGTAAGCGTTTCAGTCAGCAGTAAAGACTATTCAAAAGGTATAATAAGGTTTACAGCAACAAACTCGCTTATTGAAAATAATATATATTTTATCTACTTAAGAGAAGGTTTAGCAACCACGGATGGTTATACATTTGGTAGAGATAAAACAATATCGTTCCAAACTAAAATTATTACATCAGTTGAAAATCTTGATATTCTAAATGATTATGAACTATTTTCCGCATACCCAAATCCGTTTAATCCTACTACAACTTTAGAATTTCAGCTTAAGCAAAGCTCAGAAGTTTTAATAAAGGTTTTTGATATTACCGGAAAAGAGGTTACGGTATTTGATAAAAAGAACTATTCTACGGGAAAACATAAATTAAAATTTGAGGCCGGCAATTTGCC
>CAYXXW010000670.1:0-1571 GCA_964469115.1 uncultured Melioribacteraceae bacterium | reverse complement strand
GCATCGTCATTCTTTCAATTCCCATTCCAAAAGCGTAACCGAAATATTTTTCAGAATCTATATTCAAATTATCTAAAACATTTGGATCAACCATACCACAGCCTAAAATTTCAAGCCATTTCCCTTCTTTGCCTTTTGGCTCCCACCAAATATCTACTTCAGCACTTGGTTCTGTAAAAGGGAAAAAACTTGATCTGAATCTATATTTTACATCTTCTCCAAAAAACTGTTTTGCAAAGTATACCAATGTCCCTTTTAATTCAGTAAAAGTAACATCTGTATCAATTACTAATCCTTCTAATTGATGAAATAGACAATAACTTTTTGCACTGATTGCTTCGTTTCGGTAAACTTTTCCCGGCATAATCGCACGGTAAGGCGGATTACTGTTTTTCATCAATCTAACTTGAACAGGAGATGTATGTGTTCTTAGCAAAAAAGAATTGTTAATGAAATAAGTGTCTTGCATATCTCTTGCCGGATGATCATCAGGAAAGTTTAGCAATTCAAAATTATTTTCATCTGACTCCAATTCGGGACCAGTATAAATTGAAAACCCTAAACCCTTGAATATATCTTTAATCTCATTTAATGTTTGTGTTAGAATATGAAGAGCACCAACATTAGTTTTTCTTCCTGGAAGTGTTAAATCAATTGTTTCTTTAGATTCAGATTTAGAAGATTCAATCTTCTCTTTTAATTCTTCAAATAATTTTTGAGCTTCTTGTTTTTCGTCATTTAACACTTTCCCATATTTAGGCTTTTCTTCCTTAGACAAAGTTTTAAATTCATCGAAAAGTTTTGCATATAATCCGTTTCTAGAAAAATATTTTACTCGAACTGATTCAAGTGAATCCGCATCAACGATACTATTTAATTCATCATTAAAGTCAGCTCTTACTTGATCGATTTTTTCTTTCATAGTATTCTAAAAATTTAAAAAAATACCCCTAATATTTTCCACCAACTTTTGATAGAATTTTAGGGGTAAAAATTAAGCAGATACAAATTTAACGATATCAGCAAATGCGTTGGGATTTTCAACGGCAAGATTTGCTAATACTTTTCTATTTATATCAATTCCTTTAGTGTTCATTGCATTTATTAATCGAGAATAAGTTGTGCCATTAAGTCTGGCAGCAGCATTTATTCTGATAATCCACAATTGTCTGAAAGTTCTTTTTTTATTTTTTCTATCTCTGTAAGCATATTGCAGTCCTTTTTCAACCGAATGTTTTGCTACAGTGTAAACTTTACTTCTTGAACCCCAATAACCTTTAGCAAGCTTAAGAACTTTTCTTCTTCTCGCTCTTGAGGCAACATTATTTTTAGCTTTTGGCATTTTAAATAATCTCCTTTATTGAATCATAGTTTTAACGCGTTTTACATCAGAGTCTGCAACCAAAGTGGCTTTTCTCAATCCACGTTTAGTTTTAGGACTTTTCTTCGTTAAAATATGAGCTCTGAAAGCTTTGTTTCTTTTAATTTTACCGGAACCCGTTTTCTTAAAAGTTTTTGCGGCTCCTCTATTACTTTTCATTTTTGGCATAATTCAACCTATTTATTTATTC
>CAYXXW010000669.1:0-1581 GCA_964469115.1 uncultured Melioribacteraceae bacterium | reverse complement strand
AACGGTAGGGTCGTCACCAAAAACATCATCGCCTACGCGGGCGGAAAACATCGCAGCGAGCATTTCTTTGGTTGGTTTTGTAACTGTATCACTTCTAAAGTCTATCATGTTTTTCCATTTAAAATTTCATGAGTAAAAGAAATACTCCCGCAACTGCGATAATCGCACCTGCGAAAGCCCTAATTGAAACGTGTTCTTTGCCAATAAAAATAACTGAAGGAATAATTAAAATTGGAACAATTGCAGTTATTGTTGAAGCTACACCCGCTGTAATGTAATGCAGAGCAAGTAAAGATAACGAAACACCCAAGAACGGTCCTAGAAACGCACCTCCTGCCATAAATCCCATCGCACTTTTATGTTTAAGTGCGTTAAAAACATTTCTCCAAGATTTATTTAAAGATATAATAATAATAAAACCAATTGTACCAGCTATAACTCGAATTTGAGTAGCTGCAAAAGGATCAAGATAGCCTTCATTTGTCATCATCCCATATTTACTCAAAATATATCCTGTTGCCTGTCCGACAGTTCCAAGAAATGCATAAAGAATACCGGTGGGTGTAATTATCCTTACTTTCCGTTTTTTTTTGCTATTATTCGATCGCTCTAATAATACTAAGCTCACACCGGTTAGAGTGATAATCATACCAACCCATTGATAAAGTAAATATTCTTCATTCAAGAAAGTTAGTCCTAGGATTGCTGATATTGGAGCAGTTAGGGTCATAATTAGCATTGATATTCGTGGTCCAATCTCAACGAATGCTTTGAATAAAAAGAGATCTCCAAGTGCAAATCCTACGATTCCTGATAAACCAAGCCAAATCCAAGCATGAGTTGAAAAATCTGTAGGAAATAGTGTACCGTTTCTAATCAGCATCAATACAAAGAAAAATATTAATGCCATAATTAATCTGATTAGATTTACGGATAAGGCTCCAACTCTTTTCCCTGCAGCTTCAAAAAACTGCGACCCAAAAGTCCAGCAAAGTGCTGTGCCAAACGCTGCAAGTTCGCCAATGTATAATAGATTCATTTAATTTCTAATCCGCCATTTATTTCCATATATCAAATCGTCAAATAAAAGTAATGTTTTGTTAAATATGGGGAGGAATTTTACTACTTTGCGAATAATATAATGAAACCAATTGTTACGATGTGAAAATGGGCAAACTGCCATACAAATTCCACAATCTGTTCCGTAAAATCTCCATAGGGAGTAACAGCTTTCTACATTTGTAGTCCATTTATCTATTCCTCGAACCTTTGATTTGCCATTAGTGGAAAGTGCTTTAGAAGGACAACTTGTAGCACATTTTTTGCACACTTCGCAAAACTTTTCTGCACCTATAGAAATTGGACTATCATAATCAACGGGCATATCGGTTGTAACAGCTCCAATTCTAACTCTGCTACCAAAATTATTTGCTAAAAGGATATTATTACGTCCTAGTTCACCCAAACCCGCTTTTACTGCTAATGGTGGTAGAATAGTATCATAATTAGCATCAAAATGGGCTTTAGCCTCAAATCCCAATTTTTGAATAATCGTCTCAATATTTTTAGATATTTCAGCAG
>CAYXXW010000668.1:0-1583 GCA_964469115.1 uncultured Melioribacteraceae bacterium | reverse complement strand
GAAAAAGGTCCCCACTCTTTTTCCGCTGTTATTGGTGTCATTTCTAAACATCAGTTTAGAAGATCTTTCCTTCATTACATAGAACGTGAACGCTCTCGCTCGTATAAAACTTTTTTACTATATAACTGCTGGTTTGATCTTGGTATAAATGTAAGCGAAGAGAAAATGATTGATCGTATAAATACTATTTCCAAAGAACTTGGTGAAAAGAGATCAATCCCATTTTCCTCTTTTGTTGTTGATAATGGATATGATAATCCTAGTGAAGGATTTTGGGTTTTTAATCAGAAAAAATTTCCCAACGGCTTTACAACGCTTGCCAAGCGTTTAAGGGAAGTAAATTCTAACCTTGGAGTTTGGCTTTCTCCTCGTGGAGGATGGGAATTTACTGAAGAAAGGAAAGCTCAGGGCATAAAGGCAGGAATACCTATTTTAGATCTTTCACACCCAGCTTATTATGAGTGGTTTCTTAATCGTCATCTCAAGTTTATCAGAGATGAACAAGTAAATTATTTTAAATGGGATGGTCTTGGTAATTCCATTACAGGACATTTTATGGCTCTTACGGACATTGCAAAAAAACTCAGGATCGCAAATCCGGATCTTTTTCTCAATGCAACTGGAGGTACATGGCAATCGCCATTTTGGTTAAAATTTATTGATAGCACATGGCGTGATGGGAATGATATAGGCTTTATGGGCAAAGGTGACTCACTAGAACAATTAATTACCTATCGCGACGCATTATCTTACACGGCAATTAGTAAATCAGGTTTCATATACCCACTTACAGCCCTTATGAACCATGGCATCATTTTTTCTGATGGACATGAACTTGCAAAAGCAGCCCTTAACGGAAGCAAGGATATTCGTAATGAAGTACGGACTTATTTTGGTGCGGGGTATGCGCTTCAGGAACTCTATATTAAACCAAGTATTATGGAAAAAACACATTGGGACGCAATCGCTGAATCTGCCTTATGGGCAAAAAAACGCGCAGATATTCTTGTGGACTCTCACTTTATTGGTGGTGATCCCAATGAACTGGAAATTTATGGATTCGCAGCATGGCAACATAATCAGGGAACAATTACATTAAGGAATCCAAATGATGTCCCGCAGACTTTTAGTTTAGATATTTTATCAGCTTTCGAATTACCGGAAAAAGATTCTGGAAATTATAAACTGGAAACTCCTTATATGGAAGACCAGCGCTTAACTCATTTAATATGTAAAGCTGGAACACCTGTTGCAATTGAGCTGAAACCTTTTGAAGTTCTTGTATTTGATGCAAAGTATCAAGAATAGGATCGATCTATTTTTGGTAGGTGATTCACAATGTTAGCTTTTCTTTTTTAGAACCTTAAATAAGATAATATCCAAAAATATTAATCCTTTTTACAAAGGGACATAAAATTTACAAATATATCTTAAATTTAAAATTTTTAGAACTATTGTTTTAATTATGTGAATTGTAAATTTAGTAAAGTAGGGATCCATGAAAATAATAACACTTCCAAAAATTATCATTGTAGTTTTAATATTGTTGATGGGTTGCAGATCTAAGGATAATCCAAGCACAC
>CAYXXW010000667.1:0-1584 GCA_964469115.1 uncultured Melioribacteraceae bacterium | reverse complement strand
TTAATTGGTGAAATTACGGCTTCAGATATTCGTCAATTACTATAGTCCTCTGATGCTTAATACAAAAACAATAATTATTAAGTAAATGAGCAAGAATTTTAAATGAGGTAGAATAATATCTGACGTTTGCATATAAAATATTAAGAGATGAATCCTCCTTAAATATTTGTTCCAGATATTTAATCATCAATGTCTTACCACTACCTCTTGAGCCAAATATTACTTGGTTTATAGGGATATTGGTCTTTTCATACTTTATGAAAGCATCTATGATCTGTTTAGTTTCTTCGCGGACTAATGGATTTTGTGGCACATAATTAAAATCAAAAATAGAATAATCAGAGATTGAGGTTGCTTGATTCTTAATATCTCTTCTTCTTGCCAACATATATGATCTTATATCCATTTCTTTTCCACGCATAAACTCTACTATACATATTAATTATGCCTTTCATTTATAATATTTTCTATTTTCTCTAACAAAAAATAATTTAAATTTTGGTTCGATTTTTCCGTAATTCACATAAAATAAGAACCAAGTTTTAAAATAGATTCAGAAGTAATTGACAAAGTAAGAGTTTGGTATTCATTCCATGTTTACCAATTTATTTGAATAAATATTATAGTCGCTTTTCTGATTTTTAATTATTGAAGCGGCAATTCAATCCATCCTTATTTCTTTATGTAACAATGGCAGACAACTTTGCATTTCTACTTTGTAAATTTCTTTTTTGATTATGTGTAATTTTAATTATCTTTGTTTCCTCAAGGGAACATATGTTTCCTAGGAGAAACAGTATGGAGCTGTTATAATTATGAGAATAAATAATGTATTGGATGAATTATTTACCCGTAAGTCCAACATATCAGTTACTAGGGCATTAAAAAACTATAATACCGGAATATCCGGCCGTGAGATTTCAAGGATTGTTGGATTAACTGCTAAAAATACCTTGAGTACATTAACATTTTTAGAGGACCTTGGTCTTGTAAATAGAATAAGGGGCGGAAGAGAGCATTTGTTTACACTTAATAGAAGTAGCTATCTTGTGGAAAAAGCAATCCTCCCACTGCTGAAAACCGAGGAAGAGTTCGCCTTAGAAATTAGTAGTATGGTTAAGTCGGCTTTACAGAGGAAAGTCGAAGCTGTTATCATATTTGGTAGTGTTGCTCGTAAAGAAGAAACTGGGATGAGCGATCTGGACTTATGCATAGTATCTGATAAATCTGATAGAATAGAAGAAGTTGTTAATAAGTTAAGGCAGCAGATGCATGAAGTATATAATATTAACATTTCACCATTGTACATAAGCAAAAAAGATTTTCTAAAAAAAGCTAAAAAGAATCAGCCTCCAGTACATGATATTGTAAAAGAAGGTATAGTAGTAGTTGGACAATCAATGAAAAGGATTTTGAATGGCTAAAGAAAGTAAACGAATAACTGTTGAGCGTAATAAATTTACAAACTATAAAGCTGTGGCTAATAATTTCTATCAAGGAGCAGAAGTAGCCGCAGAATATGAGTACTGGAATGCGGCTGGAGTTTTGATCGTACACGCTGCAATTGCATACGGCGATGCGGTT
>CAYXXW010000666.1:0-1584 GCA_964469115.1 uncultured Melioribacteraceae bacterium | reverse complement strand
TGAATACATTAAAAGAGGCCCCTTATCCGAGGGATAATGGGCCTCTTTTATGTAATAAAATAGTTAATTTGAAATAACTTCATTGGTACTATAAATACCTGAAGGAGAGACTGCTTTTTTTACCCAGCTCATAGTGTTGTATCCGCTAACACTAAAATAAACATTTTTATTTTTGTAAGAGTAAATGATAAAAACTCCGTCACTTACGGATGGATCCAATGCCACTATGTATTCTGCTCCATCTGAGAAATTGAGATAAACGGCTTCTTCTGCATCCCAATCAGGTTTAGTATAAAGTCGCTTTAGTTCAAAAACAGAAATTACTGAGTAAATTTTTTGTGTATTTCTGCCCGTCACCTGTGTCTTGATATCCTTATATTGAGCGGTTAAAATTCCACCATCGCTTAAAGTCATGATGTGAAACATAGTATCTTTTCCATACTGAGTTTTTGAATAACTGTCAGCAACTGCAAAAGAAATGCCTCCGATAACTATTATAAAGAAAATGACAACCGGTATAATTACTTTTTTCATAAATATCCTATTTATAGTTTATTGCGCAGACCTTTAGTAGTCGCAGAATTATTATAACAAAAAACTGATAAAATAAAAGCTTACAGTCTCCAAAGGTCTCTTTTGTTGCTTCAAAGATAGAAAAAACAAAGTGTAGGCACAATGAAGAATTGTAATAAATCAAAACTTAATATAAAATGTATGGGCACAATACTCATAGTCAATGGAAGGCAAAGTATGATTTTTCGTAACAGTATTAAGAATATAGTCCGCTCCAGAGGAAAATCCACATTATTCTTTTTACTTATTCTAAGTATAACGGTTGTTTTATGTCTTGGTCTTGGCATATGGGTTTCCATAAATCAATTTTTAACAGAATGTAATGATAATTACACAACGATAGGTTTACTTGAATATATGGGGGCGGAATACCCGGATGATTATGTTCATGATGCAGGCATGAATAAAGCCATTGATAATATAGATTTTTCACAGATTGAGAATAATGAAAATACAATACTATGGAACAGGTCTTCCCGTGCACTTGGATATATTGAAGGATTTAATCGAAAAGATGCTAATGCACCTCAAAAAAATTCGTCAGTTCTCATTATAAATAATATTGGATATCGGAATCGTTATAGAGTGAGTAGTGCAGAAATAGCAGAAACATTACATTCAAATTACAATGGCGCAAGAAATATGGTGCTTATTGAGCCATTTGGATTTGATTTGGAAAAGGGACATACCTATGTTATTAATGGTGAATTTGGCTATGGAAGAACATCGTATCCATATTTCTGGCCAAAAAATTTCAATAGTGCCTCAGCAATATCTGATGGATATAGTGGTGATGAATATCTCATTGAAGATATTACGGATGAGGACGGCGGATACAAAATAGATTCTGATAGTGTTTTTCTTAAAATCGCCCGAACATATAATGTAATAACTAATAGTGTATCTTTAAATGCGGTGAAAGATCTAGAAGCAGTCCTTCCATTTCATCAGCAGAATTTATATCTAAAAGAAGGAAGAAGTTTCACCCGCGAAGAGTATGATCGTTCTGAA
>CAYXXW010000665.1:0-1589 GCA_964469115.1 uncultured Melioribacteraceae bacterium | reverse complement strand
TCACCCTAAAGGGATTCGAGATGACAGAAAAAAAGTTAAAATGGCAAATAACAAAATGATAGAATAAAATGTAAAATTCATTCTTGAAGCTTACAAGATCAATGAATCATTTCTTAGGATATAAAAAAATGGAGTTGAATTGCTGTTTAACTATCTAAAAACGTCTAAAATTATTTTTAATATGAATTTGATGACTAGTTAAATAATTTTCAAATCTCTATTGATCCAAAATAGATTTTGCCCAATTTGCAAATCTCTCATACAGCTTCATTAGTTTATCTACATCTTTTTTGTAATAGATATCACCACCGTATGATATAATGTTTTTATGATCAATTAATTTCTTAAATTATTGATAGCAGTATTGTTAACTAACCTTGGGGGCACAACATCTTTTAGCATTGAAATAACATCATAGTGGCTATCACCCTTTGCTTTTCTTGCTGAATATTTAATAGTAATTGCATCTGCTAGTGCAATGACAGAGTGAATTATTAAAACACCAGCAGCATTATAATATCCAAATTCAATTGCTAATTTCCCTCCCTCAATAAAACTATTAGCAACTTTTTCAAAATCTAAATATTTATTTCTATCAAATTTTTTACTAGGAAAATTTTTAATCATTAATTAACCTACTTATTGATACACCAGAAAGTAATTTGCCCTCTTTAATGATACTGGTAATTGGGCTTTTATCATTTAGTGCTTTAGCCTTAAAATCTTTTCGTGAAATGTAAAAAGGAGCTAATAACACACCAAATTCTAGCGATAAATTATCTCTCAAAATATTTACTCTTTTTACAATTTCTCTCTTATTTTTGGAATAAACAATACATATGTCTAAATCGCTGTCGATAGTTTCTTCATTTCGTGCAGTGCTACCAAATAGTATAAGACTATCAATTAGCTCTTTTATTTCACTTACTATTTTCTTGAGTATTGTTGATTTATATTTATTCTCTTCATTAAAAAGCTTTTCTATTACATTTATCGTTAGATAATTCTTCCTATTGATACTAAAAAGATTTTCTCTTCCCCCAAACTGTTTTTTTACAATATGAGTTTTTTCAAGCTCTTCTAATGCGATTTGAGCTGATCTCAACCCTATTTTTGCTAAGCGTCCAGTTTCTCTTCCCGAAATACCAACAGTTAAAGAGTTTAATACTCGTAAAACTTTTAAGTTGCTTCTATTTTTTAGAATAAAATCTAAAGAATTATTAATTATCATTTTTATACCGACTAATATTAAAGTCATATGACTATTTATTTAGTCATAAAAATAATAGAATAATTTGTTTGAAACAATATATTTCGTATATCAGTTTTACTTATTCTAATAGCAATCCCAATTTATCCAGCATCAAACACTTGTTACATTGTACCGATACTCCGGACTCTATATCCAGAGTATAATTATAACTCCTCTTAGTTACAGTATTCAAAAGTTATTGTAGCAACAGCGTTTAACTTCACTTTACAATTTGCTAGCAGAAAAATAAATATATGGCAGTATTGAAGGCATTAGAACGTGTCATCTCGAGTGAAAGGAGAGATCTCTCACTCCGATAAATCGGAGATTCGAGATG
>CAYXXW010000664.1:0-1591 GCA_964469115.1 uncultured Melioribacteraceae bacterium | reverse complement strand
GGCGGTGAGCGGAGCCCAGGCATCGACCCTGGATGTGCAGGCTGTTTCCATCGGTCTGCCCGACTCACCCTACTTTTTGGACGAAACGGTAATCGGCTCTACCATTACGATAGAGGCCAATGGGTCCGGCACTGTAGTGGGGCAGGTCTATGTGGACGATTCCCTGGGGTGGTCGCCAAATCCCACCTTTACCATTTCCGTGAACGGGACAACTGCTTTTGAAATGGCAGGGCAGCTGCCGACCGATACCGCGGGAGTACATACCGTTCGGGTCGAATTTATCAGCCCTCCGGGGATAAATGCCCAGGAAAGCTATGAGGTGTCAGCTTCGGAGTCTCCCTTCCCGCCACAGAACCTGATTTTAATTCCGGATGTAGCCGAATTGCAGGACTTTGCCGGAACCGCCCTGGCGGAAAACATACCCGGGGGTGTGCAGTACACCTTTAACGGCACCGCCTCGCTGCGGGTGATCTCAATGGATGGTCTTCAGCTGCCCCAGGCCGTGGTACATGATCTGGTTGTGCTCTATGAGAGTGACAATCCGGGATTAGCACTTATCACCGGGGGCACCGTCGAGAAGGAAGGCGGCGGACAGGCGCTTGCATCCGTCGCCGGGGGCTACCTGCAGATCGGACAGTTCGCGTATGACCAGGCAGTCGATCCGAACCGGCTTACCGCCCGGACAAATCTGAATATTCCTGAGTTGATGAGCGGTGATTTTCTCACCCTGGATGAGCTGGCTATCACCCGGGACGGACTCGAACTGGAGAGTTTTTCCTGGGATAAGGCCAATCCAAAGAGTTTTAATGCCTTCGGCCTCAACTTCCGGCTGCACGATGTAAGCGGTGATCAGGCACTGACTATTCTGGAGGATCCACTGGCTGACCGTTTCGGTTTCTCCCTGTCCGGAAGCATCACCTGGGACGAAAAAGAGGGGTTAGATGTTCAGGAAAAAGAGCTTGTCAGCTTCTCCGGCCTTACCTTTTATACCGACGGAGACTTCGAAGGCAGCATTACCGTATCTGAAGACTTCGAGCTGATTCCCGGAATTCTGACAATCACCTCCGCCGGCCTGGCCCTGGAAGATGATGAGATATCATTCAAGCTGAATGGTGAGATCAAAAATCTGCCTTCGCCCCTGGAAGATCTGAGCACCACTTTCAGTTTGGCCTTTGATACGGCCGGAAATCTGACCGGCGGAATTGTTCCGATTGATGAGCTGAGCGGCGGTGGGCGAGGACTGAGTGAAAATGATTCCAGCGAGTGGAGCTTTGGATTTGCCACCGTGGATCTCACCTATCTCGGGCTGGATCTGGTCATCAACCAGGGCACCTTGATACGTGATCATAGTCGAATACTGATTGGAGCCGATATCTATCTGGATCTGCTGAATGCGGACGGATCGGCCGCCGGGCAGGAGGGCAGCCGCTTGGGATTCGGTACGGTTGGTGTAGGCGCGGATGGCCGGTCGACCCTGAACGACGGTATGGAGATCTCCTTTGCCGGGGATGTTTCATGGCCTTCTATCGAGGGAACTGTGAATCTTATTTCCGGCAAGAGCCTCGACCTGTGGGCAGTGAAAGTATCGCTG
>CAYXXW010000663.1:0-1591 GCA_964469115.1 uncultured Melioribacteraceae bacterium | reverse complement strand
ATCATTGAAGCTTGACATCTTCTGAACCGAGCCACCCTGATTTATTGCTGCATACAGTCCGTCTGCCAAATAAAGCATTGTTTTACTGTTTGTAATGTGATGACCTAAAAGTGGTGGTGCAGAATGTGGATCGTTCATTTTATTAGGAGTTGGATAATCCCACAAAGCGAAAGCATGCAGAGTACTTGGATTAAAGGCATTTTTATCAAAATCCCAGACTGAACCATAGTGATTTTTTGCAACCGAAGTAATTCCAAATACGCGGTGTGGTCTTACTAAAGAGTAATTAATGATATAACTTGCTTCCGAAAAGGACTTTGGGAAACACATCTTAAACATTGAGCCATCAGGCATAGGGAACCAAACAAGGGCCGTTGTATCGGGTTCTGCAGTTCGGTAACCAGGAAGGTCATGTGCTTCTTTTTCTTCGAATAAGACGTTTGAAAATTCTTTGGAACCATTAGAACGTATTTTATCAACCAGAAGTCCGTTTATATACCTGGATGGATCGGTAATAATAATATCTTCCCCTGAAACACCGGCAACATTAACTAGTTGTTTAACAAGTGAATATACCATTTGCGGACTTGGGTAGCCTCTGTCTGTCCATTCAGCATCCATTTTACCAAGCGGATTCAAATTGAGCTTGATCACAATTTTTTCACCCTTTTTATAGCCCTTATTCCCCAATCCTTTTTGGGAATTATTATACTCGAACAACTTTTGCCAAGATTTTTTATCAGAATTTGTTCCTGTAAGATTTTGAAGGGTCTCAGAAATCATTTTGTCAGTTTCGGTCTGTGAAATATTAGTATCATCCCACCACATTCCTGTTTTTTCATCCCAACTTGTTGCGTCAAAGTCTTGTGTCCAGGCTACTCTGCCGGGGAAAGTCCCTTTGGCTTCGCCCATTGGCTTGTTCACGCCTTCGGGAGGGGTAAGGTTGGGTACGAATGTAGGTTCACTATTCTTTGCTATTGCAATACTAATCGAAACAATTACTAACAAGCTTGTCAAATAAGTTAGTGCTACTGGCTTATTTACCCTTTTTTTAATTTTTCCATATATTGCTAACGATCCTATGGTGCCAAATAGGTAAATTAAAAATGTGCCACCAATTCCAGCTGCAAATTGCTGACAAGGATATGTTATCCGGCTGGGTTTAGGTATTACACGGACTAAAAACCATACTATGGCCAAGACACCAACAAGAGGAAAGGCAATCTTGGCGTAAATATTATCGAATCTGATCTTTACGATTTTGCCAGATTTAGGGCAGCGCTTGACTAAAAAATCAGGAATAAGTTTTACTAAATTTTTCATCCATAAAAACTAAAAACAATAAAAGAGAAATCTCGGCGAAATAAACACCTTTAATCCCCGATAAAAATGAAAGAATTAAAACCAAAAACAACATTTTTTTTTCATTTCTAGTCCAGAATAAAATTGTAGCAGTTAGATAGACATAAGGAGTTAATCCTTGACTTAGTAATATACCATTAAAACCAAATCTGTTTGAATTATATGACTGGAAAACTGTTATATCAAAAACTAATCCTAATAGAACAGCTAGGGCATTAATTAAGACGAA
>CAYXXW010000662.1:0-1595 GCA_964469115.1 uncultured Melioribacteraceae bacterium | reverse complement strand
TTTAGAAAAATAATTTGTAATTGCTACTTGTGGTTCAGCTATTAAAGCTTTCTGCATTGTTTCAATAATTATTATATCAAAAAAATCATTTTTTTCATTTTCGTAACTTAATGCGTCGATAATTAATATTTCTTCAAAATATTTTTCTAATCCATAATTTGATATAATTTTATTTAAAGCTTCAATTGAAGATTTGTGGAAATCAATAATACTTATGTCTAATTGAGTTGTAGAGTATAATGGTAAAAGTGGAAGCAATAGAGTAGCAAAAGGTCCAGAACCAACATACATAATACTAATTTTATCCTTTTTACTTTTTAGCTGAATATCAATTGCTTTTTTAACTCCTCTTAAAAATTTAGTTGTTCTATAATAATCAAAAATGCATCCGGCTGCGGTTTGTGGCGAAAGAGCTTCACCGTCTGGTAAAATAGAGCCATGATCTGCCTTTTCTGAATTAGAAGGAAGATTAGTTAATTGATAAAAACTTTGAGCAATTTTGTCTATTGAATTCTTTATCTCTTCGAAACTTGATTCTTCATTCAATATAATTTCAACTCTGTTACTTAAATCTAACTTCATTTATTTATTCCCTGGTGTTATCTCACCCTTTTTAAAATATAATTCTATATCTAATTGAATTTATGAATGTTAGTCATTTTTCAAAAAATCTAGATATTATAAAAAGAAAAATAACAACAATTAAAATAGTAATTTTTCAAATTACCCTTTATTATTTGTGACTTATATCACAAATAAAGCAAATGTAAAATTATAACTCAAAAATTAGATAAAATGTCTGACTTCTTATAAAAAGATTAACTATCTTAGTTAAATATCTTTTCTATTTAGATAAAGGAATAAATTTCTGATGTCAGAATAATTATTTTAATCACATTTCTAGTAAAACTTGTGGGGTATTAATAATGGATAAAAAACTAGCAATAAAAAACGATTCTAAAACTCGGAGAGGTTTTTTGCAAGGTGCAGCAAAATGGATTGGCGGAACAGCATTATTAGCAGCAACTGCTAATGTTTTTACATCTAATAAAGTAAACGCTGATACATCCTCAATTAATTCAGCTGATCCTTTTATAGGAGAAATTATGATGGTTGGTTATAATTTTGCTCCTAGAAATTGGGCATTTTGTAGTGGGCAGTTGCTATCAATCTCTCAAAATCAAGCTCTTTTTTCTTTATTAGGTACCAGTTTTGGTGGTGACGGTAGAACAACTTTTGGGTTACCAGATTTACAAGGAAGAGTTCCAATGCATTCAGGTAACGGTCCAGGGTTGTCCCCTCGTCGAATTGGGCAAAAAAGTGGGTCTGAAAATGTAACCTTAACCACTGCTCAAATTCCAGCTCATAATCATTCAACGTTAGTAAATTCTGCTGGTGGTACAAGTGATAATCCAGTTAATAATTATATGGCCTCAAATTCTGAAGGAGTTAAGCACTATTCCAGTACTATAGGAACTGGTGGTGAATATGGCGGTGGAACAGCAAATGCAGGAGTTTTTCAATCCCATAATAATATGCAGCCATACACAGTTGTTAATTTTGTTATCGCCTTGTATGGTACTTTTCCATCAAGA
>CAYXXW010000661.1:0-1599 GCA_964469115.1 uncultured Melioribacteraceae bacterium | reverse complement strand
CTTCTTTTTGAACTTGTGCAATTTTTGCACTAGTTGATTTTTTATTTAGTTCTCCAGATCGATAAATATTCGAGATATGCCTTGTTATTGAAGTTCTGTTAGTTGCGAATAGATTTTCTAATTGATATTGATTTAACCATACAGTGTCGTCTTCTAACTTTACCAGAATTTCTGTTTTGCCGTCCTTTGAGGTAAAGATTTCTATTTCTGATTTATTCTCTTGCATAATTTCAAAAGTAAGAAATTTATTATCTGAGTCATAATGCACGGTAACGGTCAACGGCATTGGATATACCGTATGTTAGCCACTGTTTTATTATTCTTTATAACATCTTATCTAAAGATTCTACTTCTATGATAATGGTTGCCATAATAGTATGACCAGTATTAGGATTAGAGCTGAAACAAGGATGATGTTTATTATCCTAAGCAAACCAATCCTTATCAATCTTATCTTTAGACTTCTAGTTGTAATATTCTTTAAGTTTTGTATAATCCGAATTGATGGGATACCAATAATTTTATGAATTCTATTTGTTTTAAGTTTTAGCTTATTAAAAATTAGATAGGAAGTATCAGTTAAACGGATAGTCGCTATAATTATCATTAATCCAAATAAGGAAAGCCATGAATGAAATGTTTGTCTCATTCCTCGATCCCATTCTTTAAATATTTCAGGCTCGATGCTTAAAATATTTTCAATTGAGTTCTCAAAGATCATTTCCTCGGTAACATTTATATTTTCAAATTTACCTTCCTTAATTTCCTTATTGAGCTGCTTATATATTTCCAAATAGTCGAACATAAAATCTAAACCATGTTTCAGAAATACTTTGTTTGCTAATTCCTGGAATTTAGGATGATAAAACATTTCGTTTGCAATGCCAGCCGAACCAAATTCCTCTAGTCCTTTATATTTCAATGGTAAAAAAGAAAAAACTTTTGCAGGTCTTGATCCAAATTCAAATCCAGGAATTATTTCATGCATATAGGCAACCATGATAAAATCGGCAAAAAACTCACCTGCCCATTTCGAATGGCTTCTTGCTCCTTGTAAACGTGCAATACAATGTCCTAATTCGTGGATGGCAATAAAATCAGTAAAAGAGTAATGATCTTTTCCATATAATGAATCGTCATTATGTAGTTGTATTTTATAATAACTATTAACTGGCATTATCATCCTTTTCTCATCATTACTATAGTGTGGAATAGGGTATGTAATATTTGTAAATTTCTTCCAGCTTCTTCTGTCAAGTACAAAAAGTTCAAAGGAGAAAGTATCGTTTAATACTTCTTCATAATATTGAACAGCATCTTCCAAAAGTAATTGAAGGTATTTCCCTTTATCTTCAAAGCCTTCACTACAATAAGTTTTAATTTTTCCTGGTATTAATTCAAGTTGATCAATGTTTGAAGTTTCCTGGCTATAAATATTCACAAACAATAAACAGCTGATGATAAGAAGAAGGGGCTTCAAATTAATCACGGATTTGCTTAATCTATAGATCATGTGTATAAATTGAAATTGTGGCTAACTTGGAAATAAATACACCAATGGGCTTAATATCTCTTATAAAGATAAATAAAATTGAGTAA
>CAYXXW010000660.1:0-1599 GCA_964469115.1 uncultured Melioribacteraceae bacterium | reverse complement strand
GGTCTTTACTATCTATACTGCCATGGCCAAAAAGATTTGTCATCTCAAAAAATTAGAACTGGCAGTTTGACATCTTAAAGCCCATTGAAATTTCTATTGTGTTCAAAATATTGGCTTTTGGGTTAGGTCATTGCAATTTTCAGAGAAAAATGTAGAGTAAATCATTAAGTGTCATCAATATTTTCATAAAAGGAGTGAACAGTTATGGCGGAAAAAACGGAAAAAAACCTTGCCTACGCCTTTGCTGCCGAATCGAAGGCCTCTGTACGAAATGAAACTTTTGCCAAGAAAGCTGAGATGGACGGCTATCCTCAGATAGCCCACCTGTTCAGGGCCATTTCCGATGCGGAATCTGTCCATGCTCGTGATACGAGGCCGTGTCGAAAGCAGAAAGGTCGGTAACTGGATATATGAGTAACTGATAAATCACGTAAGGGGTGCCCTTATCCAGTGCCATCAGGGATACAACAGCTGCCAGATTACCCCCGGCACTGTCGCCACCCACCGCAATTCGAGTCGGATCACCATTGATACAATGGGCGCTGGATGCTGCCCAACAGACGGCTGCATACGCATCCTCAACCGCTGCCGGGAATTTATACTCCGGCGCCAGCCGGTAGTCAACAGAGTTCACAATGCAAGACGCCCTGTTTGCTATAGACCGGCAAACACTATCGTGGGTATCCAGATTGCCGATTACCCAACCGCCACCGTGAAAATACAGTAGTATCGGAAATGGAGCCCTGCCTGGCGGTGTATAAACACGTACTGGGATCTGCCCCGCCGAACCCAGGATAGACAAATTTTCAACATTTGCCACGGGCTCCGGCTGTCCTCCTAACTTAATAAACATGGGGTTTTTGCTCTCTCTGGCTTGTGCTGGTGTCAGCGTATTCACAGGAGGTACACCTTCCTGTTCCATCTGCTGCAAAAATGCTTTTATTTGCGGATCAAGCCTTCTTATTGCCATGACAATCCCCTTGCATGATTAGACGATTCTGGACCCTATGCGTTGCTAAATTCCTTTTGGAAATATACCTATGCACAGCTAAATTCTCACGCCTTAGTCATAAATGAATGTAACCTAAGGCCTTAAAATCTTCAAGGGTTTTCTTTTAAGCAGTTCATCTCAAACTCCATCCCCCTTCACTATCCGCCTCTCCCGACTGGTTTTTGAGGTGGTAAGCAAAACCTGAATACATCCTTTTTCAACTCGACATTCCGGATTCCAAACTATGACTTCTGTTCCCCTCAGAGCGGAAACTCTTTAAGTTCAATGATATTACAACCCCCTCATCATACTTGAATCAAATGCTCTAAAGCAATGGGGTCTGCTCTTGAATCAACTTTTTCATTGTGATAGGAAAAAACATGTCCATACCTCTGAGGATTCAGTATCTCGGAGCATTGCACAAGGTGGTTATGAACCGTGGCAGAAGGGGAGGGGAAATATTCAAAGAAAAAAAAGAATTGTCTTGCTTTTATTGATCTTTTCGAAATGCTTTCGGAGCATAGGGTCGAAAGCAGAAAGAGATACACAATATTTATTCTGTTGGAAACCCCAGAAGAGATTAATCAGATTCTAAGTTGAAAGCATCA
>CAYXXW010000659.1:0-1600 GCA_964469115.1 uncultured Melioribacteraceae bacterium | reverse complement strand
CGGGAACGCCGTGTTAAATAGGTTCTTAGAAACCAATATAAAGGAAATTCGCATTTTTAGTCGCGATGAAAAAAAGCAGGACGATATGCGTAATCGTCTTATGAACGAAAAAGTTAAGTTCTATATCGGTGATGTACGCGATTACGACAGTATCGCAAAGGCGATGCGAGGGGTAGATTATGTATTTCATGCTGCAGCATTAAAACAAGTACCTTCCTGTGAGTTTTTCCCTATTGAGGCTGCAAAGACAAACGTTTTTGGTACGCAAAACACCATTGATGCGGCCGTTGCCAATGGTGTAAAACGTATTATTTGTCTTAGTACAGATAAAGCTGCTTACCCCATCAATGCTATGGGTATAAGTAAGGCTTTAATGGAAAAAGTTGCAGTGGCAGCATCAAGAAACATACATGAAGATAATACCATTGTCTGCTTAACACGCTATGGCAATGTAATGGCCTCCCGAGGATCAGTAATTCCATTATTTGTTAAGCAAATTAAAGAGAAATCACCATTAACAGTTACGGACCCCAATATGACGCGTTTTCTAATGTCGTTGGAAGATGCCGTAGATTTGGTTCTTTTTGCTTTTGAGCATGGCAACCAAGGAGATCTCTTTGTGAACAAGGCTCAGGCTAGCACCATTGGCGACTTGGCAAAGGCCGTAAAAAGTATATTCAATGCTAATAATGAGGTCAAGGTAATAGGTACCCGTCACGGTGAAAAATTATATGAGACCCTTTGTACACGGGAAGAAATGCAAAAAGCCGAGGATATGGGTGAGTTTTATAGAATTCCGGCAGATAATCGCGATTTGAATTACAGCCGCTATTTTTCAGAGGGTGTAACCGACACTAGTGAAAAAGAGGATTATCATTCCCACAATACCACCCAACTCAATGATGAAGAGTTAAAACAAACCTTGCTAAACCTTGATTATATTAAAGAGAATCTTTAAATGGTTTACCATAACCTAATTCAAGGGTCAAATTTTTCCGATGAACGAGGCAACATCAACTTTTTCAACGCTTTTGATATGGCGAAGGTGGCCAGGTTCTATGAAATAAAACCTGGCAACATCGATTTCATTAGGGCATGGCAAGCCCATAAAGAAGAAATGAAATGGTTCTATTGCCATACGGGCGCTTTCGTGGTACATCTGGTACAAGTGGATGATTTTAAGCATCCCTCTCCCCTATTAAAACCAAAAAGAATTGTCCTAGAAGCTAAAAATCCCGCGATATTGGAAATATCCGGTGGTTATGCAACAGGTTTCAAGGCCATTGAGGAAAATTCCACGTTACAAGTGTTTTCAAATTTCAGCTTGGATGAATCGAAAAACGATGATTTTCGTTACCCTATCGAAAAATGGGATGCCAAATGGTAATTGCAAATTAAAATGTTGTTATTTGTTCATCATAAAAGTTTTCAGCAATAAATGAAAAAAAATATTGGTATAACCGGGCAAGCAGGTTTTGTGGGCAACCACCTCTACACTACCCTTTCACTGGATGAAGCTATAACGCTTATCCCTTTTGAACGATTTTTCTTTAAAGATAATGACCGTTTAGAAGACTTTGTTGCTCAATGTGATGTTATT
>CAYXXW010000658.1:0-1601 GCA_964469115.1 uncultured Melioribacteraceae bacterium | reverse complement strand
AATCAATCAATCAATCAATCAATCAATCAATCAATCAATCAATCAATCCTCACTTATTCAATACCTTTTTACTTTAAACGCTGCTACACCACCCTCAATATCAATAATAATTTTTTGGGTGGCAAAATCATAATTTTCTGTTACGTAATAGTCCGAACCTTCTTGAATAAATCCATCTAAATCCTTACTCATCAAAACCATATCCCCATTTATCTTACATCCAGACTTTTCGGGAACATAAATTTTTAGAGAAGCTGCACCCATTTCTATGTTGACCATCACTAAGTCTGATTTATCCCCAAGACGTATTTTTGTGTCAGCTGCTCCAGTTTTTAAAACAAGATTTTTTACTTTAAATGGACGCAGATCGAAGTATGATTTGGCTGCACCAATCTCCAAATCGAAACTGTAGGTTGGTTCTTTATTCAGACTAAGTTTAAGTTGATTTTTATAATTACCACCAAAAAGATCAATATCAACATTGTCCATATTAAAATTGACCCAAACGATGCTATCTTTGTTTGTACTCGTGAGGTTGTAATTTCCAAAATCACCTCTTGAATAACCCTTAACAAGACCATTGGTAGTATCATCAATTGTAAATTTACCTGCACCTGCGGCAATCTTTAAATTTACGTGTTCAATTTCTTTATTGTATTCCAGATTGTAATTATTTTCAGAATAATTTCCTGATCTTGTGCCAAAATGATTATTGTTACTAAAAACACCAAATAGATCGTTAAAAAATCCGAATGCAAGAAAAGCAAGAAGAATACCAATTAAAACACTTATTACCGGTTTTACAAAAGTACCCTTTAGAATAATGGCAATTCCCGCTAAAATTATTAGAATGGGCCAAAGTTCCCATATCGCATACCAATCAATATAAAAAGTTGAATATCTGGCAACTAAGTAAAGTGTCCCAAATGTGATAAAGAAAAATCCCCAAAACAGTTGTGATGCTTTCATCATGATTTCTCGGATTTATTGAAAAAATTAAAAATTAATGCTAAACCTAATGCTACCATGCCAATAGCAAATATAAACTCAAAATCGAAGAAAGGAATAAATCTTTCGAATAGAAAAACTATACCGATAAAAATTAAAATTACTCCAAATATAATTCGCCCGTTTGAAGATTTTTCAGGTTTTGTTTCGTTGCTGCTATTCCCTGCAAAATTTGTTTCTGTAGACTGTCCGGTATCTTCCGAATACTTTGGTTCTGCACTTACTTTAGAAACATCATATGGTTCTTCAGGAACAACAATCCACATAATAATATAAACTAACAGCCCAACTCCCTGAAAAATTGTAATAAGTACAATTATAATTCTGATTATTACGGGATCAACATCCAAATAATCACCTAATCCTCCGGCAATTCCCGCAACGACTTTTTTATTCCTCGATCTGTATAATTTCTTTTCCATAATGACACTCTCTTTGTTAACGTCTAAATTTTAGACGCAGGATAAATACTAAAGTTTTATAATTCTCAATAAACGGAATCAATTTGTTCCTGAAAGAACTCAAAATGTTTTGTTATCATTTTCTTCCAATGATCTCTGTTATGCGTTCCGGGAATTGAAATAAACTTTGTA
>CAYXXW010000657.1:0-1603 GCA_964469115.1 uncultured Melioribacteraceae bacterium | reverse complement strand
ACCCCGCAATGCCCGGTAAATTGTTCTGGAAGTGTGGAAGTATTGTTGAATTATTGTGAATCGGCAAGTTTATAGCCCACGCCACGAATATTGATAATGTAATTCGGATTAGAGGGATCTTCTTCCAGTTTTTTCCTGATACTGGCCACATGGCTGTCAATGGTGCGCAACGAAATTACCACATTGTCTTCTCCCCAGACCTGGTCCAGCAACTGGTCCCTGGTCAGCACAGTGCCCCGGTTTTTTGCAAAGAACTGCAACAACTGAAACTCCAGTGGGGTAAAATCTATTTTCACGCCTTTTCTTGTTGCCTCATACTTGCTGAAGTTCAGAGATGTTTCTCCGATATTACATGAATCTGATTCACCGGAATACTCTTCAAGCCTGCGAAATATGGTTTTTACTCTGGCTGATAGTTCACGGACGCTGAACGGTTTGGTCACGTAATCGTCAGCACCCAGTTCCAATCCCAATACCTTATCGATTTCTTTATTCTTCACAGTCAGCATAATGATTGGAATAGTATTTCCCTCCGATCTTAATTTTTTACATACCTCATAACCATCAAGTCCTGGCAGCATGATATCAAGAATAAGTAGATCGGGATCCTTTTCTTTAACCATCTTAAGCCCCTCTTTACCATCTCCGGCTGTGAATACCCGATACCCTTCAGCTTCCAATTCATCCATCAGGCTCATTTGAATACCGCGATTATCTTCAATGATCAGGATTGTTTTGTTCATTTTTTTAAAGCTCTGACTATGTGAATAATGGCAACAATAATATGAATGTGCTTCCTCTGCCGGGTTCGCTCTCTACCAGGATCTCACCTCCATGCGCTTCAACAATCTGCTTCACGATGGTAAGGCCCAGCCCTGTTCCGGTTGATGAATGATCCAGTGCATTTTTTGCGCGGTAGAATTTCTCAAAAATCTTAGCCTGTTCATTCAGGGGGATCCCGATGCCCTGATCCCGAATTTTCACCTGTAGTCTGTTTCCCCGACTTTCATAGGTCACCGTTATTTTGGAATCTTCTGATGAAAACTTTGCAGCATTGTCAAGCAGGTTGTTGATGGCCAGTTTCATGGCGTTTTTATCGATCTTGATCTTAACCGATGAATCTTTTATTGGGGAAGGAACCTCATATTTTCTGCCGATCGTCCTGCTGAAAAAATCCTTTAGAGTTTCTTCCAGCCATCCTTTGAAGTCGGTTTCTTCAAAATCATACTGTTTTTTACCTTCTTCCATTTTTGAAAAATCAAGAATATTCCCAACCAGATGGCTAAGACCTTCAGCATCCTGAGAAATTACTGCATAATATTCCTTCTTCCGTTCCTCATCCTTCATAGTACCCTCGAGTAACCTTTCTGTCAGGGCTTTAATTGAGGTGATGGGAGTTTTGAATTCATGCGACACCGAAGAAACGAAGTCTGATTTCAGTTTCAGGACCTCCTTTTCGTGGGAAATGGTCCTTCCAATAATTACGATTCCAAAACCCAGGATGGCCATCATGGCCAGAATGGTCCAGAAATAATAACTCCTGAACAGTGCTGAAAACAAGAATGGCCTGGTTTGATTGCCGCTCACCTCTATCCTCCAGGGA
>CAYXXW010000656.1:0-1603 GCA_964469115.1 uncultured Melioribacteraceae bacterium | reverse complement strand
CAGTCCCGACTTTCATGCGAAATGCCGAATTTATTGTTCAGTTGAGATCAATGGCCTTGACCTGTACACTATTGGCAAGAGTGTGCACCTCCAGTGTTCACTGATATGTGGTTAAGACTAGAAGGCCTGTTTTTCAAACGGGTTGGTTGATTGAAGATTAAGGCGCCGGGGCTACTAAGATATTTATTGACCCCATTTACAGGCGTTCAGAATGATTTTTGTGACCTGACCACTTGGGGAGTTTATCATCCATATCTACTACCCGAGAACCGTAAAAAATATGGCAAGTTGGTCTGAATTTTTCCGGAAACGTCGCTAACTCACCAAAATCAAAAAGCGATGGAAAGGCAAGCCACATCCTGCGTCCCTCATCTGCTATGGGCGTTCCGCACAAAGCACAACTGACTTTGCAGGGAAGGACTCTTTTGTGGATGTTTCGTTCACTGTTGTAGAACTTCAGGCAATCCACACCTTTCGTTATCCTGACATCATGTTTGTAGAAAATTGCCGCCCATTGCATGGGAGCCCCATGTAGCTTCTGACATGTTGAGCAATGACAGATTTTCGCATCTACGGGGTCGTCGCACACCTCATATTGAACGGCATTGCAGTAGCAACTTGCCCGATACTTAACCTTAAAATGCGGATCCGAAATGGAGGAATATTCCGATCCGAATTCATTTACCATGTTATCATTCTTCCTTATCGATAAGATTAAGCCAATGAATGCCCCTTCCCAAAATATTCTGATGAACTTCTTACGATAGAGTCAAATTGTTTGAAAGCAACGCTATGGCAACCCTTGAGTAGACATAAAAAAATATCCCTACCTTCTTTTTTGTGAGCTGCGACCGTAAGGGATTTTTAGTTTTTTCATTCTCCCCCGCAAGGTGCCCGGGTTAATTCCGAGCGTGCTTGCAGCTCCTTTTTTGCCTTCCACCCTTCCGTTCGAATGATCCAGAGCCTTTTGAATATGATTTGCCATCACTTCGTCCAAGGGAAGAATTATCCCGTCATCTTCTTTTTGTATGGAAATATTCTGAGTAGGCATCGAACCTGTTGGCAGTACATCGAATGACAGCTGGGTCCCTTCATCCATCATTTGGTTGAGAATAAGCGTTCGTTCCACAAGGTTTTGCAGTTCTCTTACATTCCCAGGCCAATCATAGGTTTGCAATTTATCAATAGCACCCGGTGCCAGGGACGGCCGTTTTCGAATCCTCAAATCCATGGATTTATGCTCAAGAAAA
The DNA here is from genome assembly GCA_964469115.1 of uncultured Melioribacteraceae bacterium. Lineage (GTDB taxonomy): Bacteria > Bacteroidota > Ignavibacteria > Ignavibacteriales > Melioribacteraceae. The sequence goes on along the minus strand of CAYXXW010000656.1, from coordinate 353 downwards.
TAGTTTGCCAACGCCGGTATATCAATGGTTCGCTGACGCAATGGGAGAATAATTATGGGGAATACATTGAGCCGATACCACAGATCCTCGCGAAATTGTCCGATACGAACCATCTCCTCCAAATTTTTGTGCGCTGCAGCGATAATGCGCACATCCACCGGGATCGTTTCGGAACCGCCTACCCGATCAATTTCATGCTGCTGAAGAACTCGAAGGAGCCTTACCTGAGGTTGAAATGGGTTGAAATGGGGTCGCCTCAGCAACATACTGTAAACTTATGAAAAGAGTCAAAAAAGAACCTGTATGGAGGCCTTAATCGACCCTTTTAAAGGCCAAAACAGGCTGATTAAAGT
>CAYXXW010000655.1:0-1607 GCA_964469115.1 uncultured Melioribacteraceae bacterium | reverse complement strand
GGCTTCGAAAAATTATCCGAATTGGTTGAACTAGCTGGTGGTGAAACAAGTGATTCTGATCTTGAGAAAATTATATTAATCAGAAAAGATAATATAGTAGAACTAGATCTGGAATCTTTCCTCGACGGTGAAAATACTTTAAACAATATCGGGATTGAATCCGGAGATGAAATCTTGATACCGAGAACTTGGTGGGTTAGTGCCAGGGATGCTTCCATACTCGTTACTGGTGTTACAGCTTTAGTGGCTATAGTAAGTTTATTCACAGACTAAAATTCTTATAATCGAAAAATTATTGCATAAAAAAACCAAGAAAATTAAATGAGAAAATCGGGAATATCTTTTCGGTACGTTATAGGAATTTTATTCAAGCACAAATGGATAATTATTGCTTCAGTTATCATTTGTCTTTTTGGCGCAATCTTGTATAATTTTTTAAAAAATCCGATTTATAAATCTTCTGTCTTACTAAAAAAAGAACTGATTCTTAATGATAAAAATGATCAAGATCCGTTTACAAATTTAATTGCTTTATGGAGTCAAGATGAATTAGAAACAGATATGCAGCTTGCTCAAACAAGAAGTGTAATAAATAAAACTATTCAAGAATTAAGCTTAAATCTTCTATTAACTAGAATTATTGAGCAGGATGGAACTGTAACCCAAGTTAATCTGCCAATTTCTGAGTATAAGAATAATTATAATTTGGGCATTTATCCAAATCACTTTCCAAAAATAAACAAATTGTTTATTGGTCTAAAAACAAAAAGTAATGAGTTCATATTAAAGCAGAGCGATAATGAAATCATACTATCAGACCAGAATAATAATAATGATTTAGCCGGAGAAATAAAATACTCAGAAATTAACCCAGATAAATGGATATTAGATTTTAATTGGGAAAGTAAAAAACTTAAAGAAATTCATTTTAATAGTCTTGATTATTATGATGTATTTGAAAACTTGGTGGATAATATTTTCACCAAGAAAAAAGTTAATACTAATATTTTTGAACTAGCTGTCAGATCAAATTATCCTTACACATCTAAATTAATCGCAAATACTTTAAGTGATAATCTCAAAGAAATAAGGATGACACAGCGAAAAAATAATTTTAAAAATACCTATGTTTTTATTGACCAAAGTTTAAAGGAAATAACTGCTAATCTTGAAGAGGCGGAAAAAAATCTAAGGGCATATAGATCGAAAGAACAAATAATTCAGATTGATGAGCAATCAAAAAAACTGATTGACTTTTTGAGTAATCTTGAAAGTGAAAAACTAAAGAACGATCTTGAACTGACTTTTTATAAAAATAAACTTGAAAACTTTCAGAAGGAGATGAATAGTTCAGGATATATAGATCAAACATATCTTACTCCTGAACAATATCAATTAACCGATTCCCCATTTTCAAATTTACTTAATGAACTTTCTAGACTAGAGTTACTAAAAATTGAGCTGATGCAGAAGCAAACTGTATTTCACTCTGATGCAATTCTATTAAATGAACAAATAACCGGAGTGAAAAATGAACTCGCAAAATTTAATCAAAACACAATTGTTGCATATAATATTATCATAAATACACTCAAAGCCAAGCAGGA
>CAYXXW010000654.1:0-1611 GCA_964469115.1 uncultured Melioribacteraceae bacterium | reverse complement strand
CCAAATAATCTGGTGTGAACTTCCAGGAACTAATGTTTGACCGGATGATGGAGATGTTACCAGTAATTTATCGCCAGTAGGTGGGGGTGATGAAGTTCCAGCCTGGGTAACACTAACCGTTTTTGTAATAGCACCGCCGGAAATAGTGACTGTAGCTGTTCTTGAACTAGAAGATGTATTTTCGGTGAAAGTTGCGGTCAAGGTTCCATTATCACTATCTGAAGATGGGGACAGAGATAACCAACTTTGATTATCACTTGTTGTCCAGCTTACATTTGAAGAGACATCAAATGTTGTTGAACCGGAGCTAGATCCTACACTTCTAATACTAGGATTCACTGAAAGATATTTTGTTGATGAAGGTCCGCTTGAGGAAACAACTTTAAGGTTTCTATAAACTATATTAGGCATTGTGTTCTGGTAATCGTTATGACTAGTTGGCCCTGCACCTAAATTAAACCTAAAATCCTTAGGTGTTCTTGGAAATGCAGCAGGTAATGGAAAATCTTGTTCATGAGGTGTATATGAACTACCTTTGTTCTTATTCATATTCCAAACCTCAACTAAACCAGTCCCTGGACCACTATTTCTAAAAACCTGATATAGCCTATCAACATTGTTCCAATAAATTCTTATTTTGTACCACGTGCTTGGATTCCAACTTGTTGTGATACCGTCTGGTTCTCCTTTCCAAATGGACGATGGATTCTTTAATTGTGAATCTGTAAATTTTGCTGCTTGCCCACTAGGTAAATTATTACTTAAAGAAGGGGAAGCAATTAGCATTTTAGCTTTAAACCTATTGCCATTAGGAGGATAGGTTAAATGCGGCCCTCTATAAACAATTTCCCACCTGAAGTAATTATTTCTATAATCGGTAAAATATTTTATAGGTTCTGATATTCCTCTACCATCATATAAAACAACAAAGGCATTAGAAAAATTAGGATCATCTGTTGACGGTTTAGGATATTGGCTATAATCAAATCCCTTTACTTCAAATTCAATATAACCAATATCTGGTGCTTGAGATACTTTGTACATGAGGTGATTAGCACTTGTTCCACCAGCATTTACACCTGGTTTATAACCTTCGGAAGTTAAAGTACCGCCAAATTTTTGATTTGCTTTAGTGCTACTTATAAGATTATCAGAAATTAAAACATTTTCAGTTTGGCTGAATAAATTGAAAGAAATCAAAGTGTAGATTAAAACGAAATAAATTTTGAAACTAAAGTTCACATGAACCCCCTATGTAATTAAAATTAAACAAAACTTTATTTTATCCTTATATCTAAAGAAAATCAAGGTAAAAAATTGGAAGGATTGAAATCCCCTATAGTAGTCGAAACTTAGTTATAAACCAAGAAAAATCGTGTGATATAAATCACTTATATTAAAAATATCATCAAATATTTAAAGTAATTTTAGATCGATTTATTATTCAATCAAGATATAAAAAAACCCGACAAATTAGCCGGGTTTTTAGTTAAATATTTGTATAGAACTACTTTAATAATATGAGTTTTTTACTATCTGCAAAGTGTTGGCCTGAGATAGTTTCAACATTTAAGGAATAAACGTAAATGCCAGATGTTAATTTACTGGCAT
>CAYXXW010000653.1:0-1613 GCA_964469115.1 uncultured Melioribacteraceae bacterium | reverse complement strand
CTAAATTATGGATAAACGGCAAAGAAGTTGATTCGGTTTATACCAAAAGGTCAGGATCACTTTGGATTGAACAGCAAAGAATTAAGTTAATTGATATTGCTAAATATCTTAAGCAAGGTGAAAACAAAATTCTTGTTGAAGCAAGAAATTATTACACTGCTAAAACTCCGGGAATAAATATTACTGCTAAAATTGTTACACAATCCGGAACAATTAAGTATTCATCAAATGACAATTGGAAAGTTAAAAATTCCAATTCTGATAAATGGGTTGATGTTGAGCTTCAAGAAAATCCATTAGAAATAATTGCTCCAAATTTTAAAATAAATAGAAAGAGCTGGATAGAGAGATAATTTTGTAATTTATAACACTAACAATTTGGTAAACTAATTTTGAATGTAAGACAAATTTTTGTTGTGCTATCAACCTTATCAATTGTTTTAACAGTATTGATATCATATTTATTATTCCCAATTTGGTGGGCGCTGATTTTAATTATTCCACTGGTAATTTTGGGCATATCTGATATTTCACAAACCAAACATTCTATATTAAAGAACTTTCCGGTAATTGGTCACGGCAGATTTTTACTTGAATCGATACGACCAGAAATAATGCAGTATTTTGTAGAGACAGATACTGAGGGAAGACCATTTAATAGAATTTTCAGGTCAATAATTTACCAAAGGTCAAAAGGTGCAATTGATACAATGCCTTTTGGTACCCAAATGAATGTATACCAATCAGGCTATGAATGGATGGATCATTCATTATATGCAAAAAATGCAGAAGTCCTTAATCATAATCCACGTGTAATTTTTGGTGGAACTGAGTGCAAGCAGCCATATTCAGCAAGTATCTTAAATATTTCTGCGATGAGCTTTGGTTCATTAAGTAAAAACGCAATTATGGCTTTGAATAAAGGAGCCAAGCTTGGCGGATTTGCCCACAATACAGGAGAGGGCGGCGTAAGTCCTTATCATCTTAAGCATGGCGGGGATTTAATTTGGCAAATTGGTACTGGATATTTTGGATGCCGAGATGCAAACGGAAATTTCTCTGAAGAGGGTTATATAGAGAATGCAACCCGACCTGAAGTAAAAATGATTGAACTAAAATTATCTCAAGGTGCAAAACCGGGTCATGGAGGCATTCTTCCTGCGGCAAAAAATACTTTAGAAATTGCAAAAATAAGAAATGTTGAACCGGGCAAAACTGTGTTTTCACCTCCGGCTCATTCAGCATTTTCCACACCGAAGGGATTAATATTATTTATTCAAAAACTAAGGGAATTATCTGGCGGAAAACCTGTCGGATTTAAATTATGCATTGGCAAAAAACAAGAATTTGTAGATGTCTGCAAAACAATGATAGAATTAAACATTAAACCAGATTTTATAACTATTGATGGCGGAGAAGGTGGAACCGGTGCTGCACCTGTTGAATTTTCAAATTCACTTGGAATGCCTTTAAGAGATGGATTATTATTTGCAACTTGCGTTCTCAATGGTTTCGATTTAAAGAAAGATATTAAACTTATTGCAGCCGGAAAGATTGTGACCGGATTTCATATAGCCAGAGCAATTTCATTAGGGGCCGATGCATGCAATAGT
>CAYXXW010000652.1:0-1615 GCA_964469115.1 uncultured Melioribacteraceae bacterium | reverse complement strand
TTTGGCATATTCAAATCACTCTTAACCTTATTAATTGAACATATAGTATGTATAGTACATTTAAAGTATGTTTTAACGCAAATAAAGTATGTTTTTAATTCGAATGCGGCCTTGAGACTGTGAGCCCAACTAATAACATGCTAGAATTATTTCAACTTTTGGTATCTTCTTAGAACATAAATTGACAATAAAAATAAATTTCGTTAAGATAATTATAGGTAATTGTAAAAAAAATATTTTATAAATTTTATACTCCATGTAATAACCTTGCTTTCAGAGAGATATTTTAAATCAGAAAGGAGGTGTATTGTTCTGGTCAAATAGAAGTCGCTTTTTTTAAGTAATTTTATTTGTAAAAATTTGGAGGTTAAAATGAAAAGAATAATATTTATTACACTTTTAATCATGTTATTGTTAACCAGCTCGCTTGCCTTCGCCGCCGATAAAGTTGAAGTTCAATTTTGGCATGCCATGGGAGGATGGAGAATTGAACTGTTACAGGAAATGGCCAATGATTTTATGGCTCTACACCCGGACATCAATGTAGATGTCCAATATACAGGAAGTTATGGTGATACCATCAACAAATTAAATGTTGCCATTCAATCCAATGTAGCGCCCCATATTGTTCAAGGATACGATATAGCTACCCAGATGTTAATTGACGGAGAAATAGCCGTTCCTATGCAAGACTTAATAGATGCTGATCCGGAATTTGATATCGGTACCTTCATGCCTCAGGTTTTGAATTACTACCGGGTAAATGGTAAATTATACTGTATGCCTTTTAATTCTTCCAATGCTGTTATGTTCTACAATAGAACCCTGTTTGAAAAAGCAGGATTAGATCCCAATAAACCACCAAAAACGTATAAAGAACTTTATGAATATTCTAAAATGCTTACTACAAAAGATGATAAAGGAAATGTCGAACAGGCAGGTGTTTGTTGGAATCTTCATTGTTGGTTCTTTGAAGAATTCATGGCTAAACAGAATGCTGCACTTGTTGATAATAATAATGGGAGAACTGGTAGACCGACCAAAGCGATATTTAATTCGGATGCCGGATTAAAAGTATTTAATATGTGGAATGATTTATCCAAAGATGGATATATGATTAATACAAAAGTCCATGATTGGACCGGATCGAGAAATCTCTTTATTTCACAAAAGGTTGCGATGTTAATTACTTCTACATCCGATGTCGCTCTCATGGTAAAATCTGCCGAAGAGAACGATTTTGAACTGGGAAGTGCCTTCATGCCAATTCCAGCAGATGCAGAGACCGGTGGCGTAGTTATTGGTGGTGGAAGTCTCTGGATAGTTGCCGGAAAACCGGAAGAGGAAACAAAAGCAGCCTGGGAATTTGTTAAATTTATGGCTGAATCTGCCCAACAGATTAAATGGCATACCGGAACCGGTTATTTCCCGGTTAGAAAAGATGCCGTAGAAGACCTCCTGGCTAAGGGATATTATTCAGAATCTCCGCATAATCTTACTACCATCATGCAGCTTTTACTTTCAACACAAAACTATAATAGCAATGGTGCCATCATTGGAGCTTTTGCCGAAGTACGAAATGCTGTTGAATCAAATGTCCAGAAAATGCTTAATG
>CAYXXW010000651.1:0-1618 GCA_964469115.1 uncultured Melioribacteraceae bacterium | reverse complement strand
CATTTCACATTTCTTTAAGCGACACGCTTGTTATGCCTATTCTATAAAAAACAGTCTCATCTAAAAATTTCATTATTTATGTTTTATAAAAAAAGCACTAATAATTACAAAGAAAATAATACACAACCAGGCAAAATAATCTCCTAAAATAGAATAAATTGTTTTTTGCCCTTTTGTAGGTACATCAGAGTATAAAATTACATCATCGGTATTGAAAAAGTCTTGTGAAGAAAGAGTTTGTCCTTTATAATTAAACGAAGCGGAAAATCCCTGACTTACGGATCGAACCAGATTAAATCCTTGCTCGATAGCCCTGAAAGAAGCTGCATAAGTATGATAAGGGCTTATGTCTTTCCAGTCGTTACCAGGTACCAACATGATGTCAATGTTCATATTACTGGTTTGATTGATCAGTGATAGGAAATCCATATCGAAACAAATTGCAGTGCTTATCCGTCCATAAGGGGAATCAAAATATTTTATCACACCATCCCCATAATCTCCTTCGCCAGGTGTAGGCTTTGATTTATGATATGTAAATAAAACTTGCCCTTCGGGAGAAATCCAAATGATTTTATTTTCAGGACGTACTTCTGGGTAATCTTTTGGGATTACCTCCATTGGAAGTCCCAAATAAATACTATCCTTTTGGGCAATAATCTTAGCTTTTTCAATAAACGCATTCTCTTTATTCTTTTGTAAACTTATAACAGTCTCAATGCCAAATACGACTTTAGCTCCAGAAGAAGAAGCAATCTTACAATTTGTCAGAAAATCATCATTGGCTTTTTCAGCAATAGAATCAATATTCGCATTATGACGGTTCTTTAATGCGTCTTTGCTAATATTTATTGAAGCAATTCTAACAGTTTTGCAATCATTATCTAACGATAATCGGACCTGCCCAAAAATAATTATTGTTAGAAAAGTTATACTGTAAATTAACAAGCCTGTTTTAATCTGTTCCCATTTAAAAGACTTATCCCAAAGCCAGTTAATAATAGAAGCTGTCCAGAGAATGATAAATGTTATTCCCCAAATACCAGTAACGGAAAGAAGCTGCAATAGAGGCAAAGATGATTGTGTGGTTGCAAAAGCTCCAAATGTTCCGCCTGGATTCGCTGAAACAGAAATATAATCCATTAATACAAAAGCAGAGGGAAGAACAAGAGTTGAAACAATACCTTTCAATCGCTGTGAATAAATCCTGTCGATGAGAAATACCAGAGCTGTAAATAAACTCATCATAAAACACATAATATAATAAACAAAGCCTGGCGCTGGCATTTGTCCTTTCCAGATGAAGATATTGGAAATAAATCCGGCAAAGATCAGAAATACAAATCCTTTTAAAGGTTTATGAAATCTAAGAAAACGTATTAGAAATATTGGAGCTATAAATGTTGCAAGCGGTAAAGCCCATCGTCCGTTGGAAAAGAAAAGGAATACAAAGCCAATTATTAAGTAAATATATGATTGATATTTTTTTAAACTTTTAGTAGTCATTTTGTATTCCCCTTGTTTGGCTGCTGCCACATTGCACTCATTTTCTTCCTGCTTGGCTGTGGCAGCTGTGTGTTAGCCACAATATTTATTCAAATATTAACTCAAATATTTG
>CAYXXW010000650.1:0-1620 GCA_964469115.1 uncultured Melioribacteraceae bacterium | reverse complement strand
TTCCACTAAGACGTCTAGCTCCGAACAGCTGACTTCAAAATCATGACGCAAAGATTTTTGGTAAAGTTATTAGTGAAAATAATTTTAACAACATACCTGAAAATTTATTTGCTCATAAACAAGCTGCACTTTTCAATAAAATATTTGAATATTTGGTTGACCAAACCAACTTTTACCCGGCTATTCCGTTAAACTTGATGGTGAAAAGAATAAAATCTTATTATACATCAAACAATTATATTCCATCATACTACCTTGAAAATTCTGAGGAAAAAATTTCCTTAAATGAAATTGTTGATTCAGGAATGAAAGATCTGCGGACAAAGATAGATGTTTACTATATCTCCCATAATAAACTGAACAATAAAGATGGAGATTTAATTTACTCTGCCTTTAAGAATATTTCAAAAGATATGATGAATGGTGGTACTAAGGATAGTTTATTCATTTATCTAAAAGATTACAAAAAGGATTTAACAAGACAATTATTCTATGCTAAGTATCATCATATTATGAATTATTTATTTTCGAGATTAAAGAATAACATCTCTGAAAAAATTTATTTTTAGTTGCATATTTCCTTCAATAAAATTATTTTACGTTTGTTAAATAATTTAGTACCCCCGATCATATATTGTTTTTCGTTATATTTTAATTTTCTCTCATTTAGCCATCTAAAAGCTGGAATATGAAACAGTTATCAGAAAAAGATTTATTTACTTTTGTTTTTTATCCGAACAATTTGTTGGAGGAAAAACGAATTTTAATAAATAGCAATCTAAATAAGTTTAAAGTTGAGCTTGAATTTTTAAATGATCTGAAAAATAGTTTAAATCAAATTGTACCCAAGTCGATATTAGATAGAATTCATGAAAAAATTGACATCTTTGAAAGCAAAAACGGTTACTTACTAGAAAAGATAAATAAAATAAAAGATTCGGAGTATTTAGTTCTCGCCGCAGATTCACCAAACAATATTCCCACGCTCAAAACTGATACATTTGTGGATTCACAAAATAAATTTATGTGTAAAGTTATTTCATCTAATGAAGCAAATAAAATTTATTTATTTTCAAGTGCAGATGAAGAATTTCTAGAATTCAACATAACACTATTACCTTCAAAAGAATCTTTTATAGTAAACAAAAAGGATATGCCAGTAATACTTTCCCCGAAACAAATTATAGATCAAATTAAACTGAGAATTGTCAACTAATTTAAGCTGGGATTCTCAAATTAATTATACAACATACTCATTCGAGAAAATCTCATCAATTTTTGCTGCCAAAATAAAATCGTTTTCGCTTAATCCCCCAATAGCATGAGTGTAAATTTCTATAACAACTGTGCTGAAATTTATTGTAATGTTTGGATGGTGTCCTTCATCCTCGGCTAGATCAGCTATTTGGTTTACAAAACTTATTGAATCACGAAAATGAATTAACGAATATTCCTTTATTATTCGATGTTCTCCGTCTCTAATAATTTTCCAATTTTTTATTTCTGATAAAAATTTATCTTCTTCCGAATTACTTAAAGGATCTGAATAGCCTTCACAAGGAATACATTTCTTTTTGGTTAAATCCATTTTATTACCTTTCTTATTTATATTTTTATCAT
>CAYXXW010000649.1:0-1623 GCA_964469115.1 uncultured Melioribacteraceae bacterium | reverse complement strand
TGCCAATGGACATCGTGTGTTAAAATTGCATCCTTTCGGCGGATTTGCCGGACTGGGAAGGTCGCCTTCAATAATCACTCTGGTTCTTTCTTTTTCAATACTTGGATTAGGAATCGGTACTGCTGATAATAAAGCCTGGGTATAGGGATGGAGCGGGTTTTCATATAATTCCATTTTATCAGTAATTTCCATCATTTTGCCCAGGTACATCACTGCCACCCGGTTGCTGATATGGCGGACCATGCTGAGGTCATGGGCAATAAAAATATAAGTCAGTCCCAATTCTTCCTGCAGCTTTTCCAACAAGTTGACTACCTGGGCCTGGATGGAAACATCCAGCGATGAAATCGGTTCATCACAGATGATCAATTCCGGATTTAATGCTAGGGAGCGGGCGATACCTATTCGCTGCCGCTGCCCGCCTGAAAATTCATGGGGGTATCTACCCATCACGGATGGTGAAATACCTACGTATTCTAGCAGTTCAGCGATCCGGTCATCCATTTCTTTTCCGTGCATGGCTTTATGAATTTCTAGAGGTTCACCAACAATACTCTTAATATTCATCCGGGGGCTGAGGGATGCATAAGGATTCTGAAAGATCATCTGGATTTTTCGACGCAGGGTTTGAAGCTCTTTTTTCGTCAGCAAGGCTAGATCTTCACCATTAAAAAACACACGGCCATCGGTGGGCTTATAAAGTCGAACAATCGTTCTCCCTACCGTTGTCTTCCCGCAGCCGCTTTCTCCAACTAACCCTAAGGTTTCCCCGCGGCGGACATTAAAATTGACCCCATCAACAGCTTTTACATCACCAACATGCGTTTGAAAAACACCCCTCCGGATTGGGAAGTATTTTTTTAATCCCTCAACGCGCAAAATCTCGTCTTCTCTTCTCATTAGACTTTCTCCACCTTATCTTTTTCCCAACATGCCACTTCGTGGTTATCATTGATCTTTTCCAATGGCGGCATTTCCTGGTGACAACGGTCAACGACAAATGTACAGCGTGGGGCAAATGGACATCCTTGAACTTCTCCAATCAGATCGGGGGGCTCTCCAGGAATTGAATAGAGTTTTTTCTTTGAAGTATCTTCGGGGTTTGGCAGGGATCCTAATAAACCCACTGTGTAAGGATTCTTGGGGTTATCAAATACTTCATTGACTGTCCCTTTTTCAATAATCCGTCCCGCGTACATCACGTTCACTTTATTCACCATCCGGGCAATGACACCCAGGTCATGGGTGATCCAGATCACAGACATGCCCAATTTTTCCTTCAGGTTGTTTACCAGGTCAATGATCTGCGCTTGAATCGTCACATCGAGTGAGGTTGTCGGTTCATCTGCAATTAAGATAATAGGATCACAAGATAAAGCCATGGCAATCATTGCCCGCTGCCTCATGCCCCCAGAGAAATGGTGCGGGTAATCGTCCAGCTTTTGTTTGGCTTCCGGAATTCCTACCAGGGACAGCAGTTCTGCCGCGCGATCCCGGGCTTGATTCTTATTCATGTGCTGATGGAGTTTTAAAGCTTCTGTAATTTGAAAACCAACCGTTAAGACCGGGTTAAGTGATGTCATGGGGTCCTGAAAAATCATCGCGATTTGATTTCCGCGGACT
>CAYXXW010000648.1:0-1623 GCA_964469115.1 uncultured Melioribacteraceae bacterium | reverse complement strand
TACATGAAATTAGAACTAAAAAAGTTGAAAAAAAAGTAAATAATCCACATCCAATGTTGATAAAGTAATAATTTTTAATATGGTAAAATAAAATGGATAATGAAAACAAGAAATATTTTGTAAATGAATATGCCGTTGTTGATGACGGTGTAGATATCGGAGAAGGTACAAAAGTTTGGCATTTTTCGCATGTTCAAAGTGGTGCCAAAATTGGTATGAAATGTGTGTTAGGGCAGAATGTTAATATCGGAAATAATGTTACAATTGGAGATTATGTTAAAATTCAAAATAATGTTTCTGTCTATGAGGGGGTTACATTAGAGGATTATGTTTTTTGCGGACCCTCAATGGTATTCACCAATATTCTTGATCCAAGGAGCAAATATCCTCAAGTCGGAGCTAAATATTATATCAAAACTTTAGTAAAAGAGGGCGCTTCACTTGGAGCAAACTCGACTATTGTTTGCGGTAATACAATTGGAAGATTTGCATTTGTTGGTGCCGGATCTGTAGTCACAAAAGATGTCCCAGATTTTGCTTTAGTTCTTGGAAATCCAGCAAGGATCAAAGGTTGGTTTAGTGAAGCAGGAAAGAAGTTAGAATTTAATGATAAAGGTTTAGCGCAATGTGAACGATCTGGGAAGACTTATAAGCTGGAAGGCGATAGAGTTATTGAGATATGATGAAAATAGGAAAAAGTGAATAGGTGAAGATGAGAAAGGGAGAAATGATGGAGGGGGTAATTAGAAATTCAAAATTAAAAAAAAGTAAATGGATAAAGATTTAGCAAAGCGGTTGTTCGATTTTGCAGTCAGGGTAATTAAATTTTGTAGAAGACTAAAGACCACAATGTTATTGAGTATCAACTTATTAAAGCCGCATCCTCAAGTGGAGCAAATTATGAGGAAGCTCAGTCAGCATCTTCAAGAGCAGACTTTAAATTTAAGATTGATATTTCTTTGAGAGAAATAATAGAATCAAATTACTGGTTAAGAATCATTAAAGCTGTCAATTTATCTGATGATGAGTTGGAATATTTAATTGGTGAATCTTCCGAACTGAAGAAAATTTTAGGTTCAATCAGTTCAAAAGTTGCGATTAAGAATACCAAAAAGAGTAACTAATTTGATAGTTTTTACTTTGTAATTTTGCCCACGCCAAAGGCGGACAAGCCCACCCAGCAAAACGGAGGGCAAGCTTTTTAATTTTGAATTCTAGTAAATATATAACAATTTTTTTAATTAAAACGGAATTAGCATGAATGTCCCATTATTAGATCTTAAACTACAGTATCAATCATTGAAGAAAGAATTAGATGAAGCCGTATTACAAACAGCCGAGTCACAGTATTTTATTCTTGGACCCGAAGTAAAAAAGTTTGAAGAAAATGTTGCAGAATTCTTAGGTGCTAAAGCAGCAATTGGTATCTCTTCTGGTACTGATGCTTTATTAATAGCCTTGATGGCAATTGATCTTAAACCCGGTGATGAAGTTATAGTTCCCACCTATTCATTTTTTTCTACAGCTGGGGTCGTATCAAGACTTAATGCAGTTCCAGTATTAGTGGATATCGATCCGGTCACATTTAATATTGATCATACACTTATTGAAGAGAAAATTACA
>CAYXXW010000647.1:0-1626 GCA_964469115.1 uncultured Melioribacteraceae bacterium | reverse complement strand
ATGGAACGACTAAAAAATGAGTTCAATGGTGCTTCTGAATTTTTTTCTCGTGAAGACGCAGCTAAAATAGTTTATAATGATTATATTAACATTGATGTAAGTCAATCACTATCGGATGTAAAGTATGAAAAAAATGGGCTCGGTCTTCTTGATATAAAGAAACCAGGTTTAATTGTGCAACAACAAGAAATTCTAGAAAATTTGACTAAGACGGAACTCGAAAAAGTTAAAGTAAAATCATTAGAATTCAATGAAGCATCATCTACTTTAGTAACAACAAGAAGCCTCCAACTTCTTAGCGATTATTGGGGAATGTACAATGCATATTCAACTTTAATCTTAGCTCCCAATGGTGATACTGTAACTGTATACTTTGATCCAGATCCGGATCTTGGTTATTGGGATAAACTTTCTATTAAAAATGATATGGCTAATAGATATCCTAATGCTACCAAATTGTCTGATCCTACTAGAAACTTTAATTGTCATTCCTATGCTTGGTATCAGCAATCTTCAGGTAATCCATATTGGATGAATGACCCATCAGAGTATATGGCTGCAGGTAGCCATATATATAAAGGTACTCTACCTGTTAGTGGAGCGGTTTACATGTACTATCCAGATGCAGATCACTCCGCTAAAATGTTATCATTTGAATCTCATCAACGTTATTCCGGTGTCTATACAGTTTCAAAATGGGCACAAGCAGGAATATATGCTTCATATGCTTATGACAACCCTTGGGGGTTTGGAACTATCGAATTTTACCAATAAATAGAACTAAAGATACCGGTGCTAGTAAATGCCAGCCTTCGAAAGGAAATAATGAAATTGAGAGTTAGCATATTCATCGTAAGTTTCGCAATAATATCGCTTGTAATATTTAGTCACAGCAAAATCACCTCTGGTGTATATGATTTTCCAATTAAACCAGGAACATCAGAATGGAGAGAGTTAAATGATCATAATGCGACAATTGACGCTTGCCAGATACCAGAAGGTATTCTATTAGACATGTCAACCATCGATTTATTAGTGACAATTTTAAATTATCCTAACTATAATGACATACACTATTACAATGATAAACAAAAAGGTCTAGAACGAATAGAAAATTCTTTTAATGGATTCAGAGAATTTCGGTCACGAACCGATAAGGAAAGAGCCTTTAATAGAGTTTCATATAAGTTGGGCCTTGTATTATTCAATGAAAATGATATCCAAAATAGAATTGAAACATTGAGAGACTATTTTCTTGAGTTTTAAAAGAAGACTTAAGCGGAAGAATCTGGAAAATAGGTAAGCTATCATTAAGTGTAGTAATTTCAAATAACTTCAAATCATCTGAAGCCCTGTTCAAAGGTATACCGAACAGGGCTTCAATTCCTTTCTAGATTCCATAATGACTACGATGTGCTATACTGAATATTTCGCCCTTAGAGAGCATAGTGTACGTACTCTAGAGCTAATTGAATAGAATATAGACCATCGTTATAAGGCCCTAGAAAGCAGATTGTGAAATCGGCATTCCAGGCCTTTATTATGAAGAACTTTGAAGGCTGAGGGACTTTATGATGTAGAGAATGTTTTGTATTAAAATAGAGCATAGAAATGTATTCAATTCAA
>CAYXXW010000646.1:0-1637 GCA_964469115.1 uncultured Melioribacteraceae bacterium | reverse complement strand
AATTGTTGATACCTTTGAAATTAATATTAGGTATAAAGGTCAACCTGAAAGTTTAGGATTTGGTTCCTTTAATTTTGGCGAAAATGAAGAAAAACCAGTTGTCTATTCTCTTAACGAACCCATTTTTGCTTCAACTTGGTTCCCATGCAATGATCTTCCATCAGATAAGGTTTTAATAGACTTATTTATCACAAATGATTCGGCAATGGTTTCAGTCTCTAATGGAATTTTGGTTGGAACAGAAACAAAAAATGGAAAAACCACATATCACTGGAAAACAAAATACCCTATTGCAACATATTTAATTTCAATTTTCTCAGCTGATTACGAGTTTTATCAAGATCATTATATTTCAGCGAATAATGATACAATGTCGATCGATTATTTCGTTTTTGCAGACGATCTTGAAGATGCCAAGAAAGATTTTTCAATTCATCCAAATGCAATTAAACATTTTTCTGAACTTTTTGGGGAATATCCATTCATAAGAGAAAAATATGGGGTTGCACAGTTTTTATGGAGTCTGGGGGCAATGGAAAACCAGACAATAACAGGAATTGGGAAAAATTTTGTGAGCGGCAATCAATTTTTTACAGGAATATTAGTTCATGAGTTAGCACACCAGTGGTGGGGAAATGCAGTTACACTTGAAAGCTGGAAAGATATTTGGCTTAATGAAGGATTCGCCACTTACTCGGAAGCATTGTATTGGGAAAAAGAAAATGGACCAACTGCTCTAAGATCGACTATGAGATCCTTCAAAACAAATTTTTCTGGAACTAAATTATTTGATCCTGAAAAATTATTCAGCAGAGTAATTTATAACAAGGGTGCCTGGGTTCTTCACATGTTAAGACGTGAACTTGGAGATGAAAAATTCTTTAAGATTTTGAGAACTTATTTTAACACATTTAAGTATAAAAATGCATCAACAAATGATTTTATTGAATTAACTGAATCAATATCCAATAAAAATTTCACAAAGTTTTTTGATCAGTGGATTTATAATGGTGAAGGAAAGATTGAGCTAGAATATAAATATCAGCAGGAATTAAAAGATAGTTTATACCATATCGCAATTTCGGTCAATCAAGTACAGGAAGAATATGAGAACTATCAATTCATTCTAGATCTAGATTTTTATTTAGAAGGAGAAACTAAAATAAGAAGATCAAAATCTGTCAAAGAAAGAAAATCTATTCTAACTTTTACAATGCCCAAAAGAGTTACAAAAATAGATCTTGATCCGGATAATTGGCTTGCTGCTGAAATTAAATTTTTGGAATAAGATTAAACGGTATCAAATCAATTATGTGCATTTCTCCAAAAAGTAGTAACTTTAAAATTTAATTTAAAATTGGGAATTTAGTGAGATCTTTTTTTATTTCTGATTTACATTTTGGTCTACTCGATGAAAAGAGTGAGAAGCAAAGAGAGAGAGAATTTGTTGAATTTCTTAAATTCTGCAATGGAAAAATTGATAAACTTTTTATTCTTGGTGATTTATTTGACTATTGGTTTGAATATAAAAGAGTTGTTCAAAAAGGATATTTCAGAACATTTACCGCTCTCCAAGATTTAGTAGAATCCGGGACTGAAGTTCACTACTTTATTGGCAACCATGATTTTATGCATAG
>CAYXXW010000645.1:0-1643 GCA_964469115.1 uncultured Melioribacteraceae bacterium | reverse complement strand
AAGCCACAGAATTAAAATTTAAAATTATGAGAAAATCAAAAATTATGAGAAAATCTAAAATTGAATGGACTGAGAAAACTTGGAATCCATCAGCAGGTTGCACAAAAGTAAGTTCGGGTTGTAAAAATTGCTATGCCGAAACTATGGCTATCCGTTTACAAGCAATGGGCAGAAAAGGTTATGAAAACGGATTTGAATTTAATATTGTTCCTAGCCGATTAAATGTCCCTCTTAAAAGGAAGAAACCAACGGTGTATTTTGTAGGTTCTATGACCGATATTTTTCACGAGAATATGCCTGAAGATTATTTAAACAAAATATTCAGTGTAATAGAGCAAACACCTCACCACACCTATCAAATCCTTACCAAGAGAGCCGACAGAATGTTTGATTATTTCTCAAAAAATCCTGTGCCTTCAAATGCATGGCTTGGCGTAACGGTAGAGAACCGTAAACAAGGATTACCAAGAATTGATAAACTCAGAAATCTGAAGGCAAGTGTAAAATTCCTCAGTGTTGAACCTCTATTGGAAGATTTAGGGCAGATGAATCTTGAAAACATTGATTGGGTTATCGTTGGAGGTGAGAGTGGTCATAGGGCAAGACCTATGGATAAGGAATGGGTCGTAAATATCAAACAGCAATGCGAAGCCGAAGGTATTGCGTTTTTTTTCAAGCAATGGGGGACTTGGAGTGAAGACAAGGTGAAACGAAGCAAAAAAGTAAACGGCAAAGAACTCGATGGTAAAGTCTGGCAAAAATATCCCAGAGTTATTGAAGATTGATTTGCTGGGGTTTAACATTGAGTCCTTATCAAATGGGATAAATAAATGTTGGAAAATTCAAGAAAAAACACGAAACAAAATTTAGAAAAAAATATTATGAAAAGAATTTTAACCATTGGGTTTACAAAGAAATCTGCTGAACAGTTTTTCTATCTTCTTAAAAGAGGTGGAGTTAAGAAACTCGTTGACATCAGAATTAATAATAGAAGTCAATTAGCAGGATTTGCAAAAGGCGTGGACTTAGAATATTTCACAAAAGAAATAACGGGTATTGAGTACGAATATAATGCTGATTTCGCTCCTACAAAGGAACTTCTATCGGATTGGAGAAATAAAAAAGTTGACTGGGAAGAATATCAGATAATATATATAGGCTTGCTTGAAAACAGAAAAGTGTTATCGAAATACGATATTGAGGTTTTTGATAACGCCTGTTTTTTGTGTAGCGAAGACCTACCTGATAAATGTCATAGAAGATTATTGGTCGAATATTTTAGGAAGAGTAATCCAGATATTCAGATTGTGCATTTAAAATAATTAAAACCTTTAAAAATGAAAAAATTGGTTCTGGACAGGGTGACAGGAAGAAATGCTGGTTTCAACCATACACCAAACAGTGACAGTCATTAAATAGATAGCTATAATCTCACTGTCACTGTTTCAATATCTGTATAAAACCTGTTTCTATCCTGTCTTCCTGTCCAGATACCCTGAAACAAACAATAAAAAGAATAATACTTGGAAGGTAATGCTGTAAAAGGTGGTATTAAATTTTTTTCCGAGTATTTAGAATTAGACGGGTGCAAAATGCACCTCAAAAAATAACTGGAATAAATCTTAAAAAAATGAAAAAGATTA
>CAYXXW010000644.1:0-1645 GCA_964469115.1 uncultured Melioribacteraceae bacterium | reverse complement strand
CCCGATAATGTTTATGATGCAATTATAAAGGTTAAACCCGCCGGAGTCGACGTCCACACCGGAGTTGAAAATAGCTCGGGAAGAAAAGATAAAAAACTAGTTGTAAAGTTTATCGAACAATCACAAAGAGCATTTAAATTGGTTGGGTATTAATGGTAATTAAAGAATTTACTAGAGGTGAATACTTAATTTCGACAGACAAGGCAAAGCTACAGCTAAATGTAATTCATAATTTCTTGTCCAATTCTTATTGGGCAAAAGATATTTCTATAGAGAAAGTAAAAAAGTCAGTTCAAAATTCTTTTTGTTTTGGTGTTTACAATGGAAAAGATCAAATTGGTTTTGCAAGACTAGTAACTGACTATGCAACTTTTGCATATTTAGCTGACGTTTTTATACTTGAAAAATATCGAGGAAATGGATTATCAAAATGGCTGATGGAAACCATTTTAGAATGTTCTGAGCTGCAGGGATTACGAAGTTGGATGTTGAAAACATTGGACGCCCACGGATTATATAAACAATTTGGATTTAATGAACCAGAGTTTCCCGAAAGAGTTATGGAATACAACCCAAATAATATTATCAACTAATAAAATTCTAATTATGAAAATTCTCGTTGGTTCTAAAAATCCCGTTAAATTAAAAGCTGTAGAAGAAACATTCTTATTATATTTTAAAAATGTTAAAATAATTGGAATGTCGGTGAACTCAGAAGTTTCTGATCAACCTATAAATGAAGAGACATACATTGGCGCTGAAAACAGAGCAATTAAATTACAGAAATTGAACAATGATCAATCACTAGATGCAGAGTTCTTCGTTGGTATTGAAGGCGGAATTCAACAAACATATAATAAGTGGTTTGCGTTTGGCTGCATGTGTATAATTCATAAAAGTGGCAAAAAATCATTTGGTACTTCTGCACATTTTGAGCTTCCGGAAATAGTCACCAAACAGCTGCTTGAGAGAAAAGAACTTGGTCATGTTATGGATGAGATTATGGATCAGGAAAACACTAAACAAAAAGGTGGAGCAATTTCTTATTTCACTAATGGTAAGATGAGCAGAAAAGAATTGTACATTCCCGGTTTGATAAGTGCTTTAGTCCCCTTTCAGCATGAGAAGATGTATTTTGGTTGATTTGTTTTGTCTCTTTAATCTTACCAACCTATTTTAATTACTTGCATCATTTCTTATCTTTAAAGTTTATTTCTAAACAAACTGTGAACAATATGAGATTAAGCAAAGCATTTATTCCAACATTAAAAGAAGATCCAAGTGATGCAGTTATAAAAAGCCACATCTTAATGGTAAGAAGTGGCATGATTCGTATGGTTTCTGCCGGTATCTATTCATTTCTACCCTTAGGATATAAAGTAATAAAAAAAATTACTGAAATAATTAGAGAAGAGATGGATGCAATCGGAGGACAAGAATTTCACTTACCTGCTCTTAACCCAAAAGAAATTTGGGAAGCAACTAACCGGGTTGAAGCTTTTGGTGATACTTTGTTCCATATAAAAAACCGCGATTATGTTTTAGCACCAACGCATGAAGAAATAATGACCTTTCATGCGAAGGGAGTTGTTAAATCATATAAAGACATGCCTCAAATTTGGTATCAAATTCAAACTAAGTTTAG
>CAYXXW010000643.1:0-1647 GCA_964469115.1 uncultured Melioribacteraceae bacterium | reverse complement strand
TAATAAATTAACCTTTGTGTTTTTCCAAGTAAAATGCAGCGGTGATGCTGCAATGGAAATTTGTCTTTCAATTTCATTTAAATTAAAATCTGATGTTGTGTTACCTTCTGCTATTGATCCAATTCTATTTATTTCTCCAGCAGAATAGAGTAAAAATTCGGAAATGGAAGTTTTTCCACTTCCACCATGACCAATAAATGCAATATTTCTAATTGCATCGGGAGTAAAATCGCTCAAAATGCCTCCACATTTTTTTGGGAATATTTCAGCAAAAATTTAATTAAGTTTTTTCCAAAAAGTAGATACGCCTTTAGACACCGCAGTCAAATTAGAGAGTAATTCTTGAATTGGATTTTTACTATTTGAATCTCCTTTACCTCTAAATGAAAACTTATTTACTGTATCTTTTACACTTTGGATTGTATTGCTAATATCGTTAACTCTTTTTTCTGTTTCATCACTAATACTTACAGCTTTTTCTACAATCAGATTTAAATTTTCTAAAATCGGATCTAACTTATGGTTTGTTGTTTGTAGACCATTTTGAACTAAATCCAAAGTTTTGTTCAGCTTACTAAGCGTAATAATTAAATAAATACAGAGTACAATACCTACAATAATTAGTAACATTAAAAGTATATCTAAAATTGGCATGATTTACGCTTCTTTTTCTTTTTTGAAAGTATCAACACCGGCTTTAATTGCACTTTTAAGTTTATCGCCGTCTTTACCAAATTTATCTTTCCTTGAATCAACATAATCTTTTGTTTTAATTTTTGCATCTTCAAGAATTTTTTCAGCTTCAGCTAAGAGACCATCAACTTTTTCTTTTGCTTCAACAATTAATTTTTCAGATTTTTGCTTTCCATCATTAATTAGCAAATTGGCTTTGCCTTTAGCTTGTTCAATGTAATCCTCAGCATCACCGAAGAAATCATCAGATTTCTCTTTAATTTCGCCTCTTAGTTCTCTACCGGATTTAGGTGCATAAAGTAAACCTAACATTGATCCAACAATTGTTCCGGTAAGAAATCCAAGAATTAAACCTCTGCTCATTCCAGTGTCTTCGTTCATGTTTTCCTCCATTTATTTTGTTTGCGTTTTTTAATTACTTTAAAATAAACATAATTTATGTAATCAATCGGGAAAAATTAAGTTAATCTTATAATATGTACAAATTTTTTGATAAAACTTCAAGAAAATAGTGGATTATCGACTTTGAAAATTATTTTTATTTTCTTTTTTCATAAAGAAAAAAAGTATTGCGATAAAACCAATAAGTACTGAAAGCCATAAAGTAAGAAATCGAATTATAATTGTGGAAGCAATCGCAATATTCTCTGTGAATCCATTTTGCGTAAGAAGTAGAGTAAGCGATCCTTCAGTAGTTCCAATTCCACCGGGCAGCATTGAAACTGCACCAATAATTATTGAGGAGGCATAAACAAATGATGACCAAACAACACTAATATTGGATGAAAAAGCACTCACTATTATATAAAATCCGTAAAATTCTAAAAGCCAAGCTATAATACTTATCAATAAACTTTTGATAAAAATACTTAAACTAAATATTTTTTTGAAATTAGAGTTAAATTCATCAATGTTATGGATATATTTTTTTATGAATGGCACTTTGATAAAAAT
>CAYXXW010000642.1:0-1648 GCA_964469115.1 uncultured Melioribacteraceae bacterium | reverse complement strand
TTTGATTCACTTCCTGAAAGAACAATTGATCTAGCCCGACTGGAAAGAGAAAAGATGGCTTATGAAAAATTATATCTTTTACTTGAAGAGAAGTATCAAGAAGCTTTAATTAACGAGCAGTCTACAACAGGTTCTGTTTTGGTGCTTAACTATGCTCGTGTTCCAAAAGAACCTGCAAAACCGAATAGAAAGCTTATTATTTTAATTGGTTTAGTTCTTGGTTTAGGTCTTTCAGTTGGTTACGCATTAGTATTAAACTATTTTGATAAACGTGTGAAAACACCTGAAGATATTGAAGAGAAAAATATAAATCTTTTGGGCTGGGTCCCTAAAGTTGCAACTATTAGCCAGAATGGAAAGAAAGGGAAGGAGTTTATTGTCGCAAATAAATCAGATTCTGTTGCGAGTGAGGCGTTTAAAGCTTTACGAACAAGGATAAGATATTCCATGGTTGAAGGTGAGGCAAAAACCATTTTAATTACTTCATCTGCGCCTGGAGAAGGTAAATCGACAATAGCTGTTAACTTAGCAGGTAGTTTTGCTTTAGCAAACAAAAGAACTGTAATTATTGATTGCGACTTAAGAAAGCCAAGAGTACATAGTATATTTAATGAAAAACGTTTTCCGGGCTTTACTGATTATTTTGTAGGTAGGGCAACTTTTGAAGAAATTGAGCGTAAAACCGATGTGGAAAATTTATCCTTCATTACTGCGGGAACAATTCCACCAAATCCAAGTGAGATTTTAGATTCACGAGGTATGAAAACATTTCTTAAAAAATTGACAAATGAATTTGATGTTGTAATTGTAGATTCACCTCCGGTTCTTACTGTGACAGATGCTGAAATTCTATCACGATTAGTTGATGAAACTATTTTGGTTGTTTCTGCAAATAGTACTGATACTGATTTGATGAATAAAGCGGTCGCACTCTTAAAGCATGGTGAGGATAGCTCTTTTGTTGGAGCATTGCTTAATAATTTTGAGGTACAGAATAGCTATGGCTCATATTATAAGTATGCTTATTCTTATGCAAGGAACGGTCAATCGAAAAGTAGTAAATCAAAAAAAATTACTGATATCTTAAATTAAACTTTAATAGAATTTTTAATTTTCAGAGGCACATTGAGTTTATCATGTGCCTTTTTTATTTTTAAATTTGATCAAACCATTATGATATTTCTATGAATTTTAATGAAATAATTATTTCAATTTCTTTTCTAGTTTATTTGGTCATTATGTTGATCATTGGGTTGTATTTTTATGTACGAACTAAGGACTTATCTGATTACATTCTTGGCGGTCGTAAATTAAATGCTTGGGTAACCTCATTGAGTGCACAAGCTTCCGATATGAGCGGGTGGCTTCTATTAGGTTTGCCCGGTTATGCTTATTTAGCTGGCTTAGAAGCATTCTGGCTGCTTCTCGGACTACTTATCGGCACCTATGTAAATTGGAAATTTATCGCTGCCCGTTTAAGAAAATATACTGAGATAGCAGGCAATTCATTTACATTACCCGACTTCTTTGAAAATAGATTGCATACTAAATCTAAGTCTAT
Source organism: uncultured Melioribacteraceae bacterium (assembly GCA_964469115.1). Classification (GTDB taxonomy): domain Bacteria; phylum Bacteroidota; class Ignavibacteria; order Ignavibacteriales; family Melioribacteraceae. The sequence goes on along the minus strand of CAYXXW010000642.1, from coordinate 87 downwards.
CAGAATTATTTCAGCTGTATTTATATTAATATTTTTTTTAATCTATACTTCATCCGGTTTTGTTGCCGGAGCCAAACTCTTCAGTAC
>CAYXXW010000641.1:0-1655 GCA_964469115.1 uncultured Melioribacteraceae bacterium | reverse complement strand
GCAAGATCTAGGCTACTTGAATTGGGTTCAGGATAAATTACATCGCTATCAAACACACCGGGATAATTCCCGTAATTTCTTGATAAAACATATGATGTTAAAAAATTAAATTTACCTCTTGGTTTCTGAAAAGTTAATTCCAATGATGAATACTCTCTTTTGAATTTTGGTAAAAAATCTAAATTTGCTGTACCTGGATTACCGAGCATTGTGTTTTTTGAGTTATCATCCAAAACTTCGGTTCCATCCTCAACAACTTGACCAAGTATTCTGTATGTTCCTCTTATTCCTATTCTATATTCGTCTAATATGCTTCTTTCGTATCCCAAAGTAAATTCATCAAAATATTGACCCTCTAAATTTTCTAGTTCGGGCTGATATGTTGAAATATTTTCAACTTGAATTGGTTCTGCAGAAGTACGAGGGTCTTGGAAATAATTTAGTTTTTTTGATATTGAGTTTGATGAATAAGTTGATGCTAGAATAAGGGGAAGACGTTGATAATAACGGCCGTATGAACCAAATAATTTTTGATTCCCCATTTCACCAAGTTGATAAACAAAACCTGCTCTTGGCTGCCATTCATCAGTAATTTTTTGAGCAACTTTTCCATCCGATCCAATTAAAAATTGTGCATCCCATCTGATTCCAATATTTATTCTTAATCGATCGGTTGCAAGCCAAGAATCTTGTAAAAATATTGATGGAATTCTATTGTGAACTCTAACATTTTTATCAGCAAACCAAGCTTGGTAAATCACTCCGGTAGGTGTATTTGCCGGGTAACGTATAATAGGGTTGGGTAATTCTCCATTAATTCCAGCTTTATTTTCTGTCCTATCATCAACAAAATCATCATCATAAGCAATTCCCAATTTTATACTATGAGAATTAATAAAGTAAGTTCCATTTATGGATGCAGATATTCTTCTGCTCAAATTCTCTCTAAGTCTGCCGTATCCGCCTTCAGCATAAAATTTACTATCAAACAATTCTACAAAATCCATATAGAATGGTTCTATTCTACCATATTCAGAAGAAGCAACATCATTAAAATTTGTTTCTGATAATGAAGTCGTTGCCTCAATAAAGAAATCATCACTAATTATGTGTAATGCTTTCAGTGATAGAGAGTAACCACCCGTAGTAATATCTCCTAAAAACGTTTCAGCATTTGCCGCAGTTGTAATTGAAGGTACTGCAGCACCAAGTTGGTTTTCAACTCTTTGTTGTTTAGTTGGATCACCAATTAATGCAAATTGTATATTTGTTTTAGGCGATGCTTGCCAAGTAAGTTTGCCGGCAAATCTATGCGATCTTGTTCGATCTTTATAAATCCCGACGCTTGGTATTTCTATATCTTGATCTTGGAAAGAAGGATTGTAAGCAATAAAATACCACAATTTGTCATAGATTAAAGGTCCGCCGAAACTAAGCCCAAAATCATAAGTAGAAAAATCTTTTACTCTCTTTTTAACGGTTCCAAGTTTATACGTACCTGCAAAACTTTGATCAGTGAAAAACCCAAAAACTTGACCATGAAATTGATTTCCACCGCTATATGTGATCACATTTGCAATTCCACCAAGAGCACTGGCATATTCAGCTTCATAACCGCCATTTTTTATTTCAATTTCCTTTATGAAATTATATGG
>CAYXXW010000640.1:0-1658 GCA_964469115.1 uncultured Melioribacteraceae bacterium | reverse complement strand
ACATTCTCTAATCTTTATCTTTTTTCTTGTTTTTTAACACAGTACCTGGTTATGTTTCTTAATTAATAAAATAGTTCAACTTTAATTCTACGATCACATTTTTTTCAATAATATTATGCTCTTCGTAATTACCTTCAATCATGAAGTCTCTTATAGTACTTTTATACACATAAGTAATACTTGGTTCCACGGCAACTTTGTTTGTAAAAAAGTAATTTAAACCAGCTCCGATTTTTAATCTATAACCTTGTTCATCAATCTCTCTTTGACCTTCTTCTAAATCAATTAAAATGAAATTATAACCACATTCGACAAAAGGTGTAAGTTTTTCATTTAAGATGTAGTATCTCAAAACTGAACCCAAAGAGAGTGTATTATGATAATCTGGATGATAATTATAATCTAACTCATTATGATTATAATAATTATATGATAATTCTAACCCCAAGGAAAAATGATCAATAATTAAATAGGAGAATATTGGAGCGAATCGGAATTCTTCATTTTCAATAGTATTATTTGGATATTCGATGGTTTGAGATAAATATGAGACTGAGCCAGAAATTTGATATTTCCCTTGAGATAAATATGATTGCGAATTAATTGATGTTGGATTACTCAAAAATATGAGAATGAATAATATTAATATTTGCACTTTTACCTTCATAACTGTTATTAAAAATACACTGTAAAAATATTTTTCATTTAGCTCCAAATTATTTCTGAAACATAACAGCGTTGCCGATAACCCGACGCCCGAAATTTAAAAACTCACGTCAACTCGGTCACACCAAGATTTATGCAAACTATGCTTAATTTTCATAGTAAGCATTGTTTGCTGTTCACTTTTATAAACTATTTATCAATAAATAAAAATTAAATCTAACTTCATGGTTAACTGCCACCCACTTAAAGTTTAGAAAGCGACTCAAGCTCAAACTAAAATGTTAAGCCCAACCATCCAGATTAAATAAGACCTCAATACAACCATCGATTACTCAAACCTTAACTTTAATTTTATACAATAACACAAAACTAACTTTTTATCCACTTTTGCCCAACAACAACGGCGTTCGGGTTGATTGGCTGGTTATGTTGCTTATATTAATATTTTAGTTAACAATGAAATAATTCAATCTAAATCCGATAGAGAATGTATTGATATCTTGGTTTGGTTCGCTTAAAGATTCGATTGAATACTGAAAATAAGGCTCTATTGCTGCACTATTAGAAATAAAATAATTTATTCCGATCATTGCTGAAATATTATACCCTTCTTGTTCGGAGTTAATAGATTTTGAATATTTTGCACTGGCACCAATAAAAGGGTTAATGTTTAATTCACCGAAATAATATCTTACACTTGGCCCAATTTGGAATTGACGCCTTATGCTCTTAAATTCATTTTCAAATTCACCAAGTCTAGCTTCAAAACTTACTTCAGAATAGTAGAATGAAACACTGCCCCCGATTAACAAATTATCAATTACAAAATAATTTAAGGCTGGAGAAATAGAGAAATGGATATTCTTGGTCGATTGATATGTGTTACTAGAATTTGAATATAATATTCCACCAGATAAATTATAAACATCCTTCTTTAGTGCCTCTTGCGAATATAAAAATGTGCTGTATAGAAATAAGATAACAATTAGAGA
>CAYXXW010000639.1:0-1659 GCA_964469115.1 uncultured Melioribacteraceae bacterium | reverse complement strand
AATAGACTGCAAGATTCTTATCAAGAAGTATTAAAATTTTCTAGTATCTCATTAAATGTTGATGGAATTGATAACCTTTCTGATGTAAGATTACCAATGACATATCGTCAGCATATTTTTCTTATGTTTAAGGAAGCTATCAATAATTCTATTAAATACGCATCGTGCAAAAATATTAACTTAAATGTTGAAGTGAATAATAACAATCTAGTTGTAAGTTTGAATGATGATGGAGTTGGCTTTGACATGCATAATACCAAAATGGGAAATGGAATTATTAATATTAAAAAAAGAGCTAAACAGGTGAACGGTGAAGTATTTATTGATTCAAGTCCCAAAAAAGGTACTTCAATAAAGTTTTCAAGTAAATTTAGTAAGTTTCGCTTTATGGAAGTTTAACTTAATTGAAATTAATAGAGCTCAATAAAAAAAATGATTAATGTAGTTATTGTAGAGGACAAACAATTTATAAGAGAAGGTTTAGAAATGCTTCTCGAAAGCAATGATGATTTCAATTGCATCGGAGCTTATTCAAATTGCGAATCCATGTTAGAGAATTTAGAAGAAAATGATCCTGATGTAATTATTATGGATATTGGTTTACCAGGGATGTCAGGTATTGAGGGAACAAAACAAGTAAAGAAAATATTACCGCAGGTAAATATTATTGTATTAACTATTCATGAAGAGAGTGAAAAAGTTTTTGAAGCATTAATTTCTGGTGCTTCCGGATACTTAGTGAAAACAACCCCGCACGAAGAGTTACTCGCTTCTATAAAAGATGCTTACGATGGCGGTTCTCCCATGAACTCGCATATTGCTAAAAAAATGGTAGAACTTTTAAGAGCATTTGATGAACAAAAGAAAGTTGATAACGATCTACTATCTGACCGAGAAAATGAAGTATTAACCGCACTTGCTGATGGATGTGCATATAAGCAAATTGGTGAAAAATTATTCATCAGCTCTCACACTGTGAGATATCATATTAGAAATATTTATGAAAAACTGAATGTAAACACTCAATCAGCAGCAATTGCATTGGCTATGAGGAAGGGTTTGATTTAGTCTTTAATTTCTAACTTCTTCTTCTCATCCAGCTTAAATTTAATTGGTATTGTAAATTCCGATTTTATTTTTTTACCTTCATTTTTACCCGGAATGTTTCTAAATAACTAATAATTGCTTAGTAAATTTTTTATCAGATTCAGTTCTCAATATTTCCAAGATTGTTTATACTAAAGACACATTAGTTTGCAAAATGTTGCTTTAAAACTTTGCGGTCTCTGCGTTTTAATCTTCGCGTACTTTGCGAGAAACAAAAAGCTCACGCAAAGACCGCAGAGGAAAGTGGTTCACTAAGCACACAAAAAATGAATTGTCATTCCCGCACTTGCATGCCTTTGGCATTATGCTTTAATCGGGAATCTAGCGAGCTAACTGGATTCCCTCTTTCGAGGGAATGACAAAACTCTGATATTCTAAAGAAAATTAACGTTTCTTTCATAAGCTTTTTCTAAAAGTAAAACATATTCTTCAAAATCTATCTCTGTTGCACCAAACATTTCTAAGTGAGGAGTGATAAATTGAATATCCAGAACAGTAAATCCTTTTTTGTTTAATCTTTCCAAAAGTTTAACTAATGCCGATTTGCTTGCT
>CAYXXW010000638.1:0-1661 GCA_964469115.1 uncultured Melioribacteraceae bacterium | reverse complement strand
GTACTATCAATTTCTTTTACATTCTGTGGAAGCAAAAGTGAGCAAGAACTTTTCGATGATGCATCGAAACTAGTGAAAGAACAAAAATATCCTGAAGCAGTGAAAGTATTTGAACAATTAGCTAAAGAAAACAGAGAAAGTAATCTAGCCCCAAAAGCATTATTTGAAACTGCAAAAATTTATCAAGGGCAAGTAATAAAAAATATTGATTCAAGAGAATCATTACTTAAATCAGTCGAAGTTTATAAAAAGATTTACAATAATTTCCCAAAATCTGAAGAAGCGGAAAATTCGTTATTTATGGCAGCCTTTATTTTGGCAAATGATTTAAATGATCTCGCAAACGCTAAAGAGAATTATGAACTTTACATAAAAGAATATCCTAAAGGAAAATTGGTAAGAGATGCAAAAATTGAATTGGAAAATCTTGGTAAAGCACCGGAAGAAATCTTAAAGGGGAAAATCCAAGAAGATTTTACTAATGAAACAACAATCTGATTTTAGGAAATTTCTTAATCCTGCCGTTGTTGCAAAATTAAAATCACTAGAATTAAAAGCAAGAACCGTAGTTGAGGGTTTTATGGTTGGTTATCATAAAAGTCCTTATCACGGATTTAGTGTGGAATTTAGTCAGCACCGACCTTATATGCAAGGCGACTCAATTAAAAACCTGGACTGGAAAGTTTTTGCTAAGAGTGAACGCTATTACATTAAACAATATGAAGAAGAGACAAATCTTCTAGCGCATATCATTTTAGATTCTAGCAAATCTATGGATTACAAACATGATGGTGATGTTACAAAATACGATTATGCTAAAGTCTTAGCTGCAAGCCTTGTTTACCTTTTGTTAAAGCAACAAGATGCTGTCGGACTTGCAATTTATTCTGATGAAATTAAAAGTTATTTGCGTCCAAAATCTAAATGGACATATCTTAGACAGATTCTTTCAGAAATTGAAAGATCAAAACCTAGCAGCACAACCAAAACATCAGAATCAATAAATGCTATTGTCGAGAATATTAAAACTAAGGGATTAGTAATAATTATCTCCGATTTTTTAGATGATGTTTCTGAAGTGCTGGATTCATTAAAGAAGTTTTATTATAAAAAAAATGAGGTAATCGTCTTTCATATATTGGATCCAATTGAGAAAAATTTTGGTTTCAGTAAGGACTCCATTTTTGTTGATATGGAAACAAGAGAAGAACTTACTACTCAGCCAATTCAAATTCAGAAAGCATATTCAGATGCTATGAAGGAATATTTAACAACCTTAAAAAATGGCTGTGAAAAATATGGATTTGATTACAACTTAATTGATACAACTACCAGTTTTGATACTGCTTTGATGAGTTTCTTTAAGAAGCGCGCAAGATTGAAGTAATTATCCAATCGTCATTCCCAAATTGATTGGGATCCATACTTTATAATAATCTCACATTTAGTATTTTTTCTACTCTCCTGGATTTCCGATAAAAGCATTCGGAAATGACATTTTTCATAAGCGGATTGTCATGCTGAGAAGCGTTTTTTGCGCCGAAGTATCTGAGGCTAATTAGTCAGAGATTCTTCGAATAAAAAGCATTCTCAGAATGACGGTTCTCTTTTTCTTTTAGTTTCCCTGGATTTCCGATAGAAACATTCGGAAATGACATCTC
>CAYXXW010000637.1:0-1670 GCA_964469115.1 uncultured Melioribacteraceae bacterium | reverse complement strand
AGGTCTGTTAGTCGTATGAAGTATTAAGAAGTCTTAATAATAAGCAGTTTATTTATAGACAAGTAGTATTGAAGATAGTATTGTATAAAAGAAACTTGCTGAATTCTTTGCAATTTAACTAAAAATGAAGGTGATTTTAAATTAACTTAGAATTTCGGTATTACTATAATCACCCCGATAATTGAAACTTAAATTTTATTAGAAAAGAATTAGCTGCGAAATAAGCAACTATAGCGGAAGAAAGATATTAATTTATGCGAGTTCCAAAAATAATATGTCATATATGATAAAAATAAATCTAATTAATATAGTATGTTAGATTTATATTGATAAAGGAGCATTATGATAAATAATGATAAAATTGATTTCCAACCAATAGGAATTATCCATTCCCCTCATAAAGAACTATCAAAAATTCCGATTCAACCTATTTTTTGCGAAGGGATTGAAGGAAAGGTTATCTTAAACGCTCAACACATTGAAGGATTGAAAGATTTAGACGGATTTTCGCATATTTATTTGTTTTTCTATTTCAATAAATCACAGAAAACCTGTCTTCAAGTTAAGCCGTATCTTTCAGATGAGAAACATGGTATTTTCGCTACTCGTGCTCCTCATCGTCCAAATAAATTAGGCCTGAGCCTTGTTAGGTTACTAAGGATTGAAGATAATATTCTTTATGTCAGCGATATTGATATATTGGATGGAACACCATTGCTTGATATCAAGCCCTACATACGAAGATTTGATTCGGTAGAGGCCTCTAATTCTGGGTGGCAAGATGCTATTCAGGATGATGACGCCGCAGTTCGAGGATTAAGAAATTTCAAGAAATAGAAAAAATCTAACAAATCGATCTTTTTTTCTGAAATTTCGAGTGAGAAAAAGGGGAATTTCCGATAGAAGATTTTAAATATATTTTAGATATAAGAACAGGAGGAAACGATGAGGAAATTATTTGTTTGTCCAAAACAAAGTGGTAATACATATACTGTTTGTAATTATGTTTCAAAACATGCTGATATTGATTTAAAGATCGTTAATAAACAAGAAATATTCCGATTAGATGAATATAAAACAATTATTCTTTGCTCTGGGGTATATATGGGTAAAGCGCATATAAATTTGACGAAATGGTTGAAAAATATAGAAAAGAATCAAATTGGTAAAAATACTAAGGTTTATATGTTTATGACTTGGTTTGGAAGAGGTAATTCAGATAGAAATGTATTGGAAAAAATAGATTTTGACCTGAAAAGAATTGATGCAAAGCTTGAAGATAATTATTCAACTTGTTTTGGACAAGGAATGGGTATTATTAGAATTGGACATCCTGATAATACTGATTTTGAAAATATTCTAACTTGGGTAAATAAATTATAAAAATAGTTGTGTCAATTATGGATAAGCAAAGGAACCAACTTATAATTTGAGAATATTATTACTATAATCACCCCGACAAATTGAAATTTTAGAAATGATACAGTTGTTTTATAGTTGGTATCTGTCTTTTCTACATGTTCGGTTTGTTAAACAATTAGTGTTTATTATATTTTACTCATTGTAGGCAAATGGTAGTCAATTTTGCTTTAAATTTATTTTCAACACCTAATTATCGTTTAGTTTTATAGTAAGAAGTTTACTATAATATCTCCATGATAATACACATT
>CAYXXW010000636.1:0-1673 GCA_964469115.1 uncultured Melioribacteraceae bacterium | reverse complement strand
AGTATTTTGAATTTGTGAGAGAGAATTCCTCATCAGATGCCGAAGCGGCAAAAAAATTGGGTTTAGCTCCCCCAAATTATTTTAGGATGTGTAAGGAACTAGGATTAAAATAATTACTATAATAATAATGTTATTATTTTAATAATTTTCATAAATTTTTTTTTCAAAATCTTTTATATTATATATCTAAACAATCTTAGTTTATTAGGAATGATTATTGCTACATTAAAATTTAAAATCTCAAAGGCATTAAGTGTATAATTATAAATTAATTCTCAAAATATTCTTCTTAGCAATTTTTTTATTCCTTACTCATTCTTTTGGCCAAGGATTTTTGCGAGTTGACGGCCAGAAAATAATTAATGATGTTAATTCAAATTTCATTCTTAAAGGAATGGGATTAGGCGGATGGTTAGTTCAGGAAGGATATATGTTACAAACTGGACAATTGGATGCCGAACATCAAATAAGAGCTGGAATTGCTGACTTAGTAGGAGAAGAAAAAACGGAAGAACTCTACCAGCTTTATCAACATAATTATGTTAGAGAAATAGATATTGATAGCATGGCTGCTTGGGGATTTAATTCTATTAGACTTCCTATGCATTGGAATAAACTTATCTCTGAACTAGATCCTCTAACATATAATGAAGAAGGATTTAAAACTATTGATACATTATTAACATGGTGTGAAGAAAACCAAATGTATCTTATCTTGGATTTACATGCAGCCCCAGGCGGACAGAGTAAAGGAGGAATTGCAGATTACAATCCAGCTATACCATATTTATGGGAAAGTGAAGAAATGAAAAATGTGACTATAGCTTTATGGAAAACACTTGCTCAAAGATATGTAAATGAAGAATGGATAGGAGGCTATGATTTAATAAACGAACCAGCTGAGGATTTAGGAATAAATGCCCCTGCTTTACGTGATCTATATATTCGAATAACAAACGCAATTAGAGAGGTAGATAATAATCATATAGTTTATATAGAAGGTAATTGGTATGCTACAACATTTGATGGTCTAATGCCTCCATGGGATGACAATTTGGTTTACAGTTTTCACAAATATTGGAATCAAACTGATCAAGGGACTATTCAATACCTATTAAATATTAGGAATACTTATGATCGACCACTCTGGTTAGGTGAGACAGGTGAAAACTCAAACGACTGGTTTAGAGAAACTGTTAAATTAATGGCTGATAATAATATTGGCTGGGCTTGGTGGCCTCATAAGAAGATAGATAATATGTCTGCTCCTCTTTCTGCTCCAAAAGTAGAAGGCTACCAACAATTACTTAATTATTGGAATGGCAGCGGATCTAGACCTAATGATATTTACGCCTATACAGTTTTAGTGAATCAATTTAATGCGCTTAAATTTGAAAACTGCATAATTCAATCTGAGGTTCATAAAGCATTGTTAGAGCCACAAGCTTCAGTTTCAAGTCCGTTTGTTTATCATGAAATTCCTGGAATTATTTTTGGCTCAGATTATGACCTTGGCGGACAAGGTGTAGGATATTATGATCTTGACTATAAAAATACTGGTGGGGGAGCATATAACTCTGGTTGGGCTTATCGAAATAATGGAGTGGATGTTGAAGTTTGTTCTGATTTCGTAAGGAATGGGTATAGTATTGGCTGGATCCAATCTACTGAAT
>CAYXXW010000635.1:0-1673 GCA_964469115.1 uncultured Melioribacteraceae bacterium | reverse complement strand
GAATGAATTTGTTGTAATTGTATCTGTATCAATAAGCATTCTATTTGCAGCAAAATTTGGAGCCGAGTTAAGCTGGAAGCGATAACCTGTTGCCTCACTAACGGGATACCAGCTAAATGTCGGCTGAATTGTAATACTGTCTTCGTTCATTTCAGGGTATATTAAAATCGGTGCTTCAATTGATGAATAAAAGGTTCTTACTTCAGAAAATTCACTAACGTTTCCGCCATTATCTGCTTTTACTCTCCACCAATATTGTATATTTCCTAAATCTAAATCGGGTATCCTGAATTCATCAAATCCTACTGGTTTATCGAAAAAGAGTGAATCGAAGTTTTCAGCTTTGGAAATCTGAAGATGATACTGAACTGCTCCATCAACTTTTTCCCATGCCAAAGTGTCTTGTTCTAAGAGTCCGACTGCATCATTATTAGGCTTAATTAAATTTGGAATTCCAGGTATATCATTTGTTGAATCATTACTTTTCGTAATAAACATTTCAATTTTTTCGTCCGGATTATCATTAGCATCTCTTGGTGCATTAACAATAATATCAACTACATCCATTCCGCTTAACACTTGACCAAAAGCAGTATAGTTCCAATCCAGAGATTTATTATCTGCAACATTTATATAAAATTGAGAACTTGCACTATTTATATCCTCGTCGCGAGCTGCTCCAATAATTCCCCACTGATGAGAAACTCCAGAAAACTCAGCTAAAATTGTTGCTTGAGATGAATCTCCGAAACCCCATGTATCTTTTGGCTTATCTTTGGAATTTGGATCACCGCCCTGCACCACAAAATCCGGGATCACTCTATGAAACGCTGTTGAGTCATAAAAACTAATGCTCACCAAACTATCAAAGTAAGCCGAGTGAAGAGGAGCAATTCCCGGGAAAAGTTCAATTGTAAATTCCCCGAGCACCGTATCAGCTCTTTCAGCTATTATTAAATATTGCGGTTTGCTTATCTGTGCAGAAATATCAAATTGATTAAAAAGTACGATTGCTAAAATAAGAATTAAGCTTTTAAAATTTTTCATCCTGTGGTCCCTCTCATGTGTTTCTTTTTATTATTGAAGCTAAATTAAATTAACAAAATAAAAGCAAAAGTCAACAAACAAAAAAATGAATTATTAACTATTTTTGATTTTAATTAAAATGAATTGTCAATAAAATTTTTACTCATGCCAAACACATTAGCTCATATTGGAATTAACGGATTAGTTACAAGATCTATTATTAAAAAATCGGATGTATTATGGATTTATCTAGGTTGTGTGATCCCCGATTTTCCATGGATTGTAAGAAAAATTATTGAATTCACTTTACCCTCAATTAATGGTTATGATTTACAATTGTATGTAATTGTGCAGGCATCTCTCTTTTTCAGTTTGATATTAAGCTTCATCTTTTCACTTTTTAGTCAAAATGTTAAGAAAACATTCCTCATTCTGGGAATTGGAAGTCTTCTTCATCTGCTTGTTGATTCCCTACAGACGAAATGGGCTAACGGAGTTCATTTATTTGCTCCATTTAGTTGGGAAATGACAAATTTTGGTTTTTTCTGGCCGGAAAGTCTTGGTACATATTTCATAACCATTGTAGGTTTGGCGTTCTTTATTTTTTATTGGAAATCTAATTTGATTTCAAGACCTTTGCTGGAATT
>CAYXXW010000634.1:0-1675 GCA_964469115.1 uncultured Melioribacteraceae bacterium | reverse complement strand
TTCAATCATATCAAAAAGGTCAAATATTGTCAGAGTATTTAGTCATGCTCCGGGAATAGTTAAGGAAGTTGTTATTAAGAACAATAAGCAAATTGAATTAGCTTTTACACAGCCTATTGAAAAAAATGAAATAATGTTAACTAATTTTTTAATAGATAATGATTCTCCAAGTTCAGTTTCCGTTGCTTCAGATAATTCATACATACTAAAATCTCTGGAAAAATTATCGGTGGGAAATCATTTGTTATCTACTAAGAATCTCAGAGATTTCTCTAATTCTCCAATCAAAGATACAACAATTTCTTTCGAGGTTTTAGAAGGCATTCAAGAAGAAGAGAAATTATTTATAACTAGTTATGAAATTCTTAATAATTATAATTTAACTATTACTTTTAACTTTAATTTAGATTCATTATCTATAATGAATAAAAGTAATTATATCTTTTCACCTAATAATTTACTTAAAGAGATATTTTGGAGCAAAAATTCACCAAATACAGTCATATTAACAACAGAAAAACCATTCGGATCAATTGGTAAAGAATATGTATTAAAGATTGAAAATATAAGATCAACTCAGGAGAGCGGTTATTTGCCAATTTCAACTAATTCTGGCAGTGAGATTGTCCTTACATCAAATGCTGAAAATCTTGATGATATTTATGTTTATCCAAATCCGGTCACTTTAAATAATGATAAAAATTTAACATTTGCGAATCTTACCAACAGAGTCGACATTTATATTTTTACTATTGATGGAATTTTTGTTAACAAAGTAATTGAAAACGATGGCAATGGCGGTGTTGATTGGAATTTAAGGGATGAGAATAATTCAAAAGTAAGCAGCGGAGTTTATTTTTACAAAGCGATATCATTTGATAACTTTGATAATAAATTGCAAGAGAAAATTGGTAAATTTGCAGTAATTAAATAAAAGTAACTGAGAAGTTTTTTTTATATCATACTGATCAAAAAAATAAATTTTTGTTAAAAGTTTTAACAGATTCTCACGTCGCTTTGCTCCTCAGAATGACGTGTTTATTAAATTTATGAAAATCACATTCAAAAAAATAAATACAATATCAAATTACATCAGCTTTTCCAGAGTGCTGCTTGGAATTCCAATTTTTATTTTTGTCAGCAATATAAATACATTTGAGGGAGCACGGTATATTCTTGTCTCGCTTTATTTTTTAGCTTATCTAACAGATATTGCAGACGGTTATTTTGCCAGAAAATTTAATGAAGTTTCTGAACTGGGAAAAATCATTGATCCTCTTGCAGATAAAATACTGGTATTTTTAGTTGTAACGTATCTTTATTACTATTCTATAATTCCGGCTTACTATTTTTGGATTATCATTCTAAGAGATGTGATTATTTTTGTTGGTGGAATTTTTGTGAGCAGAAAAATCGGAATGGTTTTACCATCTAACTATTTAGGAAAGGCAACTGTATTATGTATTGGCTTCTATTTAATTGTAGTTACTTTGGATATTGATGCATCAAACATTTTATATCTCTTATTTTTCTACGGAAGTTTAATTTTAAGTTTGGCCTCAGTAATTTCTTATGGATTACGAGGTTTTAAGGAAGTAAAAAAGGTAAATAATGAAACTTTTTAAGAATCTTAATCTTGATAAATTAAAAGGCGGATTATCTAAAACCCGCGAAA
>CAYXXW010000633.1:0-1686 GCA_964469115.1 uncultured Melioribacteraceae bacterium | reverse complement strand
TCCTGTCCACCAAGATAAATATTGCCATTCTCATGATTAATTATTTGAGACCGAGTAGCTAATCTCTCTAATCCATCTTGGCTATCATAATTTACAAAAGTGTATTTAGCTATTGGAGCATTCTTATTCAATTTGGATAATCCTCCAGAAGAGTAAATCCATAATGCTCCATTATTATCTTCAGTAATATCATAAACTATTCCACCAGGTAAACCATTATCCGTAGTAAATGAGTGTAACTCTTCAGTTAGTGGATTAAATCTCAACAAACTGGAATAAGTCCCCACCCACAAAATTCCATCCAGGTCCTCATGAATAGTGAATATTAAGTTAGTGGTACTAGTAAGATTCTCTTTATCATGGTTATATTGGATATATGTTTTCGATTGTAAATCATATTTAATGAAGCTGCTCGTGTTTGATTTAATCCAGATAATATTTTGGTTAGTTTTACTGAAATGAACTCCCATTCCTCCTTCCATTGGTAGGAAATGTTTATTATTCAGATTAGATTCTATCATCGATTCAAGTGTTTTAAATTCAGTCTCATTCACCTCATAAGCTTCTATCCCCCAGTATAATGAGTCGTCCGGAGATAAAGTGTTCCAGCTTTTATAGGAATGACCTATGTCTGATTTATAGCTTAATTTATAATCTCCCTTTTCAAGCTTTAATAATTCCATTCCAATTCGGTTTTTAAAACCTCCACCGTTGTAAAATGTTTTATAGATATCCATCATATCCCAAATTGGTTTTCCTTCTGAATTTGCCAGGCTTCCTCCATCGAACATTCCACTCGAAGCTCTTCCTTCACCATTAGCTAATACAATAATTCTGGTCTCTTTTTCAAGATTGAATAATTCCTCCAGATTCTGACCTTCTCCTACTTCCAAGATAGAACCTAATGGCTTCCTTGAATTTCTGATATTTGAAATATTTTTTCTCAATTCTGGACTGATTTTCTTATTCATAATTCGAGGAAGTGAAAAGAATTCTTTTGTAATCGGATCATAAATGTCAACACCATAGTTTGAAGAGATCCATACTTTATTATCGGGACTTATATCAATGGAGCGAATTGCTAATGGCTGAGCTGTTTTTCTAATATGAGGAGAATTTATTTCTTCAAGCATTCCCGACTTTGTATCATATCTTCTAAGTTGACTGCTATTTATACTATACCAGATATTCTTTTGATAATCTATTGCCAAACTATTAATTAAGTTATTCGAATCGCTTTTAATTGCAACATCCTTAATATTAATTTTCTCAGCTATATTAAGCTTAGTATCATATTTAATTATCCCGGCTGCGCTTCCTAATAATAATTTAGATTCGTTTTCGGGAAATGGAACAATATGACTTACAGTTTGGTTGTTATTTTTATTGGAAAGATTAATAGGATGCATTTCAAATGGGCTTGAATTTGGATCTAATTGATAGACACCGCCTCCTTCAAAGGTTAACCAAATTATTCCATATTTATCTCTGTAAAGTACAGATATTATATTGCCATTAATTGAATGTAAATTTGCGGGATCATGAATATATTGTTCAATTTTTTCTATCTGTTTATCAATGCGAAAAAGCCCGTGGGTGTGTATAGAAATCCATAAACTACCTTGATCATCTTCTACAACATCATTTGCCATATGAAGGTTTGACTTTAATTTTGATTTTGATACA
>CAYXXW010000632.1:0-1688 GCA_964469115.1 uncultured Melioribacteraceae bacterium | reverse complement strand
ACATAATGGAGAAAATATAATTAATGATATTTTTTATTCCAGAGATGTCATTTCCGAATGCTTATATCGGAAATCCATTGTTGATGATGCCTGGATTCCCAGTCGAGCCTACCTGCCGGTAAGGCAGGCTTGCCTGCTGCAAGCAGGCTGGGAATGACAAACAAATCTTATTTTGCAGAAGCTCTACTATTAAAATAGTTGATTAGTTTTAAGAGTAACTCTAAAAACTCTGCCAGGTTCATATACTCTATTCATTGAAGAAAACGGATCTCTTAAATAGGATAGATGCTGATAAAATTCTTGATTTAATATGTTTTCTACATCTAATGATATGCTTAAACTTGACCAACTGTAATTAACCCCCAAATCAATTCTATTCCATGCCGGCGTTGAACTTTCATTCAGCAGTTCATCGATTCTTAACTGAGCGTCGTTATAAATATGTTTAGCATATACAATAAAATTATAATATTTCGGTGATATTAATTTAGTAGAAATACTTAATGGAGGTATTTCTGACAATGGTGATTCATTAGATGTGTTTTTCGCCCAGATATATGATGCATTGATTTCCAAGTTTTCATAATCAAAGAAAATATTTGTACCAAACATATAGGTATCAACATTATCAAATGTTAAATAATTTTTTTCTAAAACTGACTTTTTAATTAAGTTATTATAGTTCCATACCTGCGAGCCGAATACTTCCAATGAAATATTACTAAAATTTAATGATCCTCTCAGACTCGCCTTAACCGGTTGGTTCAGATTTGGATTGCCTGACCATGCCGGTTTTGTCCCCGGTTTCTCAACAGCAATGAAGAGAGTTTCTGTTTCAGGACTTTCACTATTAACCTCAGCCATAATTCCTGCTCCAACATTATCCGATAAAGTTGTTAAATAGGAAACTCCAAGGCTGAATATTGGAAATAAACGATTTAGTTTCACATCATTATAAATTTGTTCGTAAAAGCTTTCCCTGCTGGTTTCGCCTACACTTTTATATGATATTCCAAGTTTCGAATGGACTTGAAATTGATCGATACTAAAAGACTTGAATAAATTTACGAGATAGGTATTTACATTCGGCATTAAATCGTTAGCAATGTAAATTTTTGGATTTTTGAAAAAATTATTTGAATTCCAGTTTCGGTATACAACTTCATAAAAATCACCAATTGCACCAATTGTCAGATTAGTAACCTCAGTTCTCATTAGAGTGGGAGAAATACGCAAATTATTGTCCATCATATGATCTGTGAAATTAAAATAAACTTTATGCTTTTCATATCTTAGATGGGCACTATAAACTCTATTAACTCTTTCATCCATTAGTAAATATGGGAACGATACATTATCGGTATATGAGAAAGATGCTCCGTATGAAAAATCCATATACTTCCCTCTTATAGAACCTTCGGCAAGTTTAAAATCATAATTGTCTTTATAATTGTAGCTCTTCTTAAAAGAGTTATCCTCTCCATCAACAAAGGGTGATCCCTGCGCATATCTTAATGAAATTCTATGATTTGAGTAATCGCCGCTTGCTGCAAAATCTATTCCGCTCTGTGCTCCGGCGAGTGCCGATAATTCAGCTTTAAGTGAAGGTAAATTATTAGGCTTTGATCTGTTGAACGCAACTAATCCACCTAATCCGGACTGAACATTAAAAGTATTTTTAGATAGAT
>CAYXXW010000631.1:0-1698 GCA_964469115.1 uncultured Melioribacteraceae bacterium | reverse complement strand
ATTTTTGCATACATACAAAAGAAACCTTTTAAATAACTAACAATCGTAGACAACCATGATGATATATCTTACAATATGATGTATGGCTATATAAGAAAGCCAACTATATAAAAGTCAAGGAGAAAACAAGAAATAAATAGTTGCACGACAAAAAAGAGGTAGGAACCTCAATGCACCTTGAAAAATTAATATGGTTAGAGATTAATTTTGAGGAACAAAAGAGTTATTGTATTTAAGAATTGAAAATATAACTCTGACAAGTTTCTTAGAAACATGACCAAGAGCAACAAGATGATGCTTACCCTCCATTCGTTTTTTAGCGTAGTACTGGGAGAAAGTATTGTCATGGTGAATGATGATGGAAGCAGAAGTGTGAATAGCCCACCTGAGATAAGAAGAACCACGCTTTGAAACAGAAATGTTGTTAGCATTATAATTTCCCGATTGATAAACACCAGGGTCAAGACCCGCAAAAGCAAGTAGCTTATCAGGAGAACTAAAAAGCGATATTTCACCTATCTCACCAATGATAATTGCACCAGTTATATAACTGATACCAGTAATGGACAAAATGATAGGACAGTATTCATCCACAATTTTTTTGATTTCAACATTGTAAACTTGAATTTGCTGCTCTAGAAATCTGATCATTTCAATGCATAGCTTAATTTCAATAGCATGTACTTGATTTTGGTCACCGGTTGATTGAGCAGCTAAACTCTTGATGAGAAGAGCCGTATCACGACCATGATGACCTTTAGAAGCTTTGACGATAGTGTTAGTTAACCCATCAATCCTAGCTTTGGTGATTTTGCTGGGGAGAGAGTACTTGTATAGTATTTCAAGAGAAGTTTTACCATGAAGTGTCGAAAAGACCTTTAAATACTCAGGGAAAGTGATGGTTACCAGCATATGCAGTCGTTGCTTTTGCTTAGATAACTGCTTAACTAAAGCAAATCTACTTCTTGATAATGACTTGAGAGCTGTGCTGTGATATGATTTAATGGTATAGGGTTTGAATTCTTGGTTTCGCATAAGAAACGTACAAATGGATTTAGCATCGATTTTATCAGTCTTAGTTTTTCTAACTGATGATGATTTGCGTTCCATATTGGTTAATAAAGGATTAATAAGCATAGTATCAAAGCCTTCTTTTACGAGGTAGTGCAAGATATTATGACTGTAATGTCCGGTGGATTCAAGCCCTATTCGCACTTCATCATCATTTAATGATATAAAACCATAAATTGTTTCTTTAAGTTTTGTAAAACCTTCAATATCATTGTTTATAGTTATGAGTAAATTAGAATTTGAATCTTTATCACTCATAATAAAACAGTCGTGTTTCTTGCTTGCTACATCAATTCCTACATAAATCATATCATACCTCTAAAGTTTATTTGATAAATTGTAGCGAACGCTAACAAATAATAATCACATGTAACCTAGTTCCTTATAACCAGTCGTAGATAATATATCTCGCTGTAACCAACTCATAACCATATTAATTATTATTGTAGCTATACCCTTTCTTAACCAGTCATTTAAGCTGTAGGAAAAACACAATAGTCTACAATTTATCAAGGTGATTATACCATGTTAGGCTTATGGGTTAGCCTGTAAATATAACCTAAATACAATATACTAGGAAAATATATGCTATATAACCTAAATTTCTTAACCCCCGGTCAACCCTTC
>CAYXXW010000630.1:0-1701 GCA_964469115.1 uncultured Melioribacteraceae bacterium | reverse complement strand
CTATGGCTCAGAAAAAAGCAATTATATTAAGAATAGATCCTAAGCTTTGGAAAGACCTGAATATTTGGGCTAAGGATGAGTTGAGAAGTCTTAATGGACAAGTGGAATATGTTCTGCGTGAGGCGGTTAAGAAGCGAACAGGAGAAAGTAAAAAAGAACGTCGGTAATAATTATGTCAAAAATAAAAACATTTTTTAGTTCTCCGCATATCCAAATTGCCTTGGCAACGGGTTTTAGCATTATTGTAATGGCAATATTTTCAAAAAGAATTCTACCAGAGCCAATTGATTATTTGTCTTTGGCCGTTCCTCCTTTTATTGCAACTATTTTCGAATTGCTATTAGAAAAGCACAAAGATTCAAAATTTCTTAACCCTATGTATTGGGTTGTTGTTATTCTTCTTGCAACCGCATTTGTAATATTATTTCATTTATGATTAAGAACATTTTCATTTTTTAATAGAATTATTAAAATAGGACCGCTAAGACACAAACTAATTTTGCATCTCAGCGGCTTTCTATTATTTTCAATACTATTTCATCAAAATTAATTTTTTTGTATCTGTATATGTGCCGGCAGTTATTTTATAAAAATATACTCCGCTCGGTAATTCGCTCCCGTCAAATTTTACTGAGTAACTTCCTTCTCCTTGGTAGTTGTTTACTAACTCTTTTATCTCTTTACCTAAGCTATTATAGATTTTAAGCGACACTTGTCCCTTTTTTGGCAATTGATATGATATGGTTGTTACCGGATTAAACGGATTCGGGTAATTCTGCTTTAGCTCAATATCATTTGGAATTACCTTTGGTGATAATATTTCTTTTATATCTGTTACCACACCAAAAGTATCATCCGCTATTACACAACCGATAAGAAAATCAGGTTGTACAGCATCCTTATCCTCAAATATTCTTCCAAACCCTGCAGCAATTTCTCGTGTTGTTAGATAAAAAGAATTTTCATTAATTACTGTATCTCCTTCTCCCATTTTATAGTATTCAATACGTTTAACGGTAGTTTCTCTTCCTAAAACAATCCTATTAGAAATATTTGTAACAAGAGCTTTTTCTCCATGGGTAGTTGAATCTGGGTTGATCACCCACCATGTGTCTCCGATATCTGCGTCAAGTTTATAATACAATTCGGGGAATTGGGGTCTAAAATAAACTCTATTTTGCGTATCGAGTTTAAATTTTAGTCTGTAATGAATGAATGGCTCGCCAATGGCATTGGAGATTTTATAAAACAAATATTTGCTCCCATCAGCATCGACAGAATCTTTATAAATAATTTCATCCACAATTCCACCACCTTGCACAGAATATTGCCATTGATCACCAACATTAGACGGAAAAAATTCTAAAGGATTAGTTTCTTGTCCAAAACTTGTTACATTAAACATTATCATTGTAAAAAATAGCTTTAATATTTTCATTTCAAATTCTCTATTAAATTGTTTGACTTTCAATTCAATTTAAACAAAACCAACAGGATACCTTGAATTAAGTAAAACAGAGTAACCAGTAAGTTTGGTTTTATTTGCAATATAAAATAAATAATAATTCATTGTTTTTTTACGGCAACATTTATTGCTTCTTTTTATACCTTTTTACATATAGCGCAAATAGCATTCCAAAATATTTGTTTTAATAAATCAATTTCTAAAAAGTGGGTTAAGGCTCTTTGATAGGAACATTA
>CAYXXW010000629.1:0-1703 GCA_964469115.1 uncultured Melioribacteraceae bacterium | reverse complement strand
ATTGCAAACTATAGTGCTCACTCATTTAGGGTTTAACCATGAATACTGGGCAATCACTTTTATCATTAGGCGCTATGACACTTGTAGCTCTAATTGTTTTACAAGTCAATACAGGTTTTGTAATGACCAGTTCAACACTTTTAGATAATAAATTAAATATTTTGGCAGTTTCTTTAGCTTCATCTATTATAGAAGAAGCAAGTGGAAAAGCCTTTGATGCCAAGACTGTAGTAGATGCTGCTTCTGCAACATCAGATCTAACATATTCGGGTTCTCTTGGTCCCGGCGCGGGTGAAACATATCCAAATTTTAATGATTTTGATGACTATAATGGTCTTTCTACTACAAATAATAATTTATCAAGTGCCGAATTTAACATAAGTAGTAGAGTTAATTACGTAAATTCAAATAATCCTGATCAAAATGTTTCAGCTCAAACATGGCATAAAAAAATTACTGTTTTTGTTACTAGTCCATCTATGTTAAATGTGGATGGTAGTCAGGATACAATTAAGATGTCTTCTGTTTTCAGTTATTGGCACTTTAGGTGATATTATGGGATTTTCAACATTAATAGATATTTTAGGTTCTACCTTGATTGGTGGATTTTTAATGCTAATTCTTTTCCGACTTAATGATGCAACAGTCGAGAACAATTATGTTTACGGTGGAGAAGCAATTGCACAATCAAATCTAGTAGAAGTGGTTCAATTAGTAGAACATGATTTTAGGAAAATTGGGTTCTGCAAAGACTGGGAAAAAATACCTGATCCATCAAAATCAATTCTGTCTGCAACGAAAAACAGTATTAGGTTTATAACTGACGAAAACAATGACGGCAACATTGATACCCTTTCATATTTTTTGGGCTCAGCAGATGAGTTACCCAACACACCAAATCCTAATGATAAAATGCTATATCGTGTAAGTGGTAATCAAACTCCTCAAGGAGCTAACTTGGGTGTAACACAGTTTGATTTACTCTATTTCGATGCAATGGGAAATCAATTGACATTTCCTATAACAGTGCCGAGTGCAATATATACTATGCAAATTAACATTAAAGTTGAAGATGTATATGGTTACGATAGAAAGTATGATGAAGAAAAATATGCTAGTGCATTTTGGAGACAAGTAAGACTAGCATCAAGAAATTTAAAAAATAGGTGATTTATGAATGGAAAGGCAACAATATTAATGGTATTAGGATTTACAATTTCATTTTTAGCATTTGGTAGAAATTTTTTAAATCTAACCAATAGATCATCAGTAAATGTAGTTGATTATTACTGTGAAACTAAGGCACATAATATTGCAGTAAGTGCAGCTAATTTTGCTTGTAATGAATTATTCTTGGATCGGAATTGGAATTCAGGTATTAGCAAAACAGATTATCAGGATGGTGAATATGAAGTTACAATTAAAGATACATTAGTTGGGAATAAAATTGTTGAAGCAATTGGATATTATAATGATGTAGTTGATCGAGTGAGAATTGTTCTTCAGCCAAGCAGTTATGCAAAATTCGCTTGGTATTCCGGTAATATGAGTTCTAAAGTATTTATTACTGGGGATACAGTTTGGGGACCATTCCATACTCAATCTGAGCTAAATATTGGTGGTGACGCAGTTTTTTGGGGAAAGGTAACAACTCTAAAGGGATTAAATTATTCTGATAAGAGTGCAGAACCCAAATTTTACGG
>CAYXXW010000628.1:0-1709 GCA_964469115.1 uncultured Melioribacteraceae bacterium | reverse complement strand
GGCAGGTAGAATTATCAGAGGTGAAAAAAGCCATTGACCGATTTCAGGAAGGCAAGCATGGGGCCATATTGTTTACCGGGAAACACTTTTCTGGCAAGACATATTTGATGCAAAATGCCGTTAATTTCTATTTCCCTAAAAATGTAATTACCCTAACCGCTCCTGTTGAGGGGGCTGATAAAGGAACTGAAATACTGGATAATGCATTTTCAATGGCTACAGGTTTACAGGGAGATTCCATTGCCATCATAAAACAACTAAAGAGAAAATCTACCATCGTTTTTGAGGACCTGGAGTTGTGGTGGACCAGAAGTCCGGATGGTTCCGCCTGCCTGAAACAGATTGTTCGTTTGATTAAATTATTTAGAAATAAGCATTTATTTGTTCTTGATTGTAACATTCTGTTCTATCAGCATATACGTCAATATATGAATATTGATGAAGAGCTCCTGGCCACAATAAGCACTTCTTCATTAAGTACTTCAGAAATTTCAGAAATAATACTGAAGAGGCACCATAGCGGAGGAATGAAATTTATCTGGCAAAACAAAGCAGAAGACATCATTAAAACAAGGCAATTAAATAATCTATTCCGAAGAATAACAACATCAACAGACGGAAATATAGGAATGGCATTTTATATGTGGTTGGGCAATATTACCGAAATAAGAAAAGCTGAAATGCAGTTTGCTAATTTTGAAAATCACCGCCTCCCCAATATACCAAATGCTGAATGGGAAAATATGTTAATGCAAATCTTAATGCATAAACATTTAACACTGAAAAGGTTAAAAAAAGTTTACCACACTGAAACGGAAGATTATATTACTAGGAATTTGCAAAGCTTAATCCGAGCAGGTTTGGTCATAAAAACGGCTTCGAATTGCTATTGTGTTTCTCCATATATCGTAAACTATTTAGTCAAATATTTTCAGAAGAAACTTGAATATGACACAGCTTAATGAATTTCCGGTTAGCAAGTTAATGACTTTGCTCTTAGCAGCTCTGATCATTTATGTAGCGCATAGATTATTTGATAGATACATCGTCAAATTCATCAAGAACGAGCGCAGACAAAGTTCGATGAGCTTGCATGTGCCCCTGGTGGCAAATGTAATTTGGATTATTTTCTTTCTCTATGCGATCTATGAACTGACATTAATCAATCCTCTTATCTCAGTGTTGATTACCGGCTTGATTATACTTGTAACCTGGAATAATGTAAAAGATTTTGTGCAGGGAACGGTATTCAAACTGCAACAGGGAAACCTGGTTGGACAACGAATAAAGGTAGGTGAGTTTTCTGGAGAGGTCATTAGAATGAGAAATACAAAAATTGATCTGCAATTGGAAAATGGGGAAGTCATTCAATATCCCTATAGCAAACTTTCAAAACAGGTCATTGGCATTAGTACAAGCGTTAAACACTTTAAGTATTGCACTTTAAATATAACCGTACCCTATACGACGGAGCTTGAAGCCTTAAAAGAACACGTAGTTATTCAGTTGCTAAATATACCCTGGATCGTTTCTTCCATGAGTATAAAAACAGAAATTGTAGTTCAAGACTCAGATACAATCGACATCAAGATCGGCGCTTATACACTGGATAAAAAATTCGTACCAAAAATTCAAAACGCATTAAATTTGATTGAATTTTGAATCCAGGAAGTACATGCTCTACAGCCTTTTTTTTATAGAGAATTGTT
>CAYXXW010000627.1:0-1710 GCA_964469115.1 uncultured Melioribacteraceae bacterium | reverse complement strand
TAGAATTCAATGTAGGTCAGCCTTGGAATAAGAAGGTAATGTTCAGCGGTAATCTTAAGTTCAAAAAGGATAATCCAAATGAAGTTGAGGACTGGCATAGTGCATTCGTAGTAAGAGGGTTATTTCAACAAACTGGTTGCTTCGATGGATTAACTAAAGATGAAATCAACAAAAGGCTAGTAATCTTCGCAAATAAAGAGATACCAGCAGACTTCCTACTAAAAATCAGAGGTAATTCGGTCTATATTGTAAGTTATGTAAAGGGAAGGTCAATACCATTTTACACACTAGATTTGATTATTTAAATGAAGATTTGTATTTTGAACTAGCAATAATTATGGGAACTATTGCTGTTAATTTTCAGAGCCAGTCATTCCCCCGACTGGCTTTTTTATTATTTAGTATTATATATTCGATACGTCTCAATTACACTTCCATCATACCATGCAACAATTTCTTCTGCAACAATTTTTGCCTCGGCTCTTATACCAAACATTTTTATGCTCCAAAATTCGGGTTAATGGTTAAAATGCTTTAAAGTGTACTTTCATCATTTCTTTTACCAAAAGATATCATAAGAAAGGTGAATAATTGTAATAATTAAATTTACCCATGATAAAATAAAAAATGTTAAAAGTATTTCTTCTGATAGCAGATTAAATCGTTTAACAAAATAAGTAAATGCTGAAGAAAAATAATGTTCAACAAATATTACAACAATAGTAATCACAAATCCCCACCAATTGTATAAGAGACTCAAATTTCCAAGTACCGTTACATACATTATCACAGAAAAGATATCATAAGAAAATTCAGAATTCAATTCGCCAGATTTCCGAAATTGAATGAGAAGACTGTGAATAGAAGTTATTAGAATAATTGAAATTATTACAATAGTTGTCATAAATCGTTTTTTTTCGAAAAAGAATATTTAAGATTAAATTAAGAACTAAATATATTAAATATTATTATATAATAAATTTATATTATGATCCAATAAAATCCTATATGAAATTTGCTTCGTACATAATACTAATCAATAGCGTCTGAGTCTCACAGATGCGTTCTGAGTGTATTTCTTCAATAATTAGAGGCTATTAGCCCAGTTTTGCTAGATATATTTTAATCATTGTCAAATTGATATAGATTTTATATTTTTATTGCAATTACAAGACAACTTAATCACCACTCAAACACATAAGAATTTTCAATACTTGAATACAATACTTTGTTAAGAATTTATTTAAGTTATCCTGGCATTATAATTTTGTTGATTTATTGCTTGATTATGCTAAACATTATCATAATATTTAGCGCTCAGATTATTTATTGATTGTAACTAATTGGCAATAAAATTGGTAATAGTTCTTAGATAATTTACTGTATTTTTTGTTTAACACTTTGTCAAAAGTTGCGATTATAGGTGTTAAATCAACTGGAGAGTTGGCAGAGTGGTTGAATGCGGCGGTCTTGAAAACCGTTGAGGGTGCAAGCCTTCCCGGGGTTCGAATCCCTGACTCTCCGCACCGTTTTTAAAAAGCCCGTTTATAGCGAATAGAAGCTGTTTTCGGGCTTTCGTTTTTTAAAAGTACCCGCTGTAACCGCTGTAATTGGCTATAGCTGATGTGTCTTGGTCACTTTTTGGACATTTTTTGGACACTATTTTAATGGACGTAATATTAATTATTCCATAAGCGACCCATATATGCC
>CAYXXW010000626.1:0-1710 GCA_964469115.1 uncultured Melioribacteraceae bacterium | reverse complement strand
TCGAATGATTCTGCAGGCAATGCTCCACTTGTAGAAGAAGCAATATCAGCAGTTGTGATAATCGTTGATTCTACTTGAACGCTATCGACAAGAGGGAAAACAGCAACACTAACACCTTGTTCCAAGGTCCCTAATCTAGTAACACCAAATTCCTCATAAACAATTCCGGTAACCCCAACAATAGTACCTCTTTGTAATTCTTCTGCTTGAATACCGAATATTTGAATTCCACTCCAAGGACCGATTCCATCTTGTACATATACTTGCGGTCCAATATTGAAGCCATCACCCTGGATATCAGAAGTATCTGCAGAAACTTGTCCGCTTACTGTAACCTCATACCCATTGTAACCACTAAATCCACTGCCAAATGGTGAATATTGAACATCCATAATTGTAAGCGGTCGATCTAACACCAAATAAAAATAACTATTATCCGTATTTGAAGGATATGTTGAAATGGCATTATCGTTATCAGTTGCTGACACATAATATCTTACCAACGAAGAATCATTTTGAGCCGGGATGGTTGCACTCCAAATTGAATCTTCAACATTTGTCATTATCATATCAAGTGAATCAAAAGGAGTTTCATTAATACTATAAAATAGCTTTACTTCGTTAACATCAGCAGTGCCATCCGGATCATAAACTCTAGCTGAAATTATTACATCTTCATTAAAACTTACAACACCTTTGTCTCTTATTACATTTGATATATTTGGAGGGCTAATATCACCATATTGTATATCATCTTCATAAACCGGATTAACAATGAACCATCCATTTTGGATATTAGTTCTTGTTTCAATATAACCGCGCACATATTCTACCTTGGTACCAGCAAGCGGTGATGGAGTATTTCTATAAAGATCTGCAACGTTACCAACAACAATTGTTGATCCATTTTCATCAAAAACATTAAAACTATTATAACCTATAATTCCGGGATCAGAAGTTGTTAAATTTCTAAATTCAACATAAACACCCTCCCATTTTTCAGCAGTATATTTTGGTAAACCCGATCCGGTTTGAACAAGAGAATCCAAAGTAAGTACTACTGGTTTTGGTTTCGTTGTTTGTCCAATAATATTTGGCGCTTCAAATCCAAAGATATTTAGTTGTGTCGTAGTATAATATTCTCCAACTACTCCAGTAACACTTATTACCAGTCCGCTATCAAGAATTGAGAATGCAGTTGAAGCATCGGGATCTCTTACTAAAATTCCTCCCCATTCAGGATTGTTTTCATCTTGTAAAAAAATTGCAGGAGCGCCGGAATGAAGTGTTCTTACACTATCAGGATTAACTCCCTCATATGGGGGATGCATGACAACACCAGTAACAGTAACAGTATCTCCTTCATAAGCTGACAATGGCTCACTATTCAAACTGCCATTATAATTTAAAGAAGAATCCGTGGCAAATTGGATATCCTTGATTGTAATTTCTGGATATTCTTGTGCCATAATTTGAATTGATAAAACCAATATTAAAAAAAGTAGATTGAAAAATTTCATATAAATGCCTCTATTTAATTACTAAAAATTTGCCTCTTTTTATATTTCCACTATTAGTATTTTTTACGGTAAAAAGATATAAACCAGTTGCTATTGCTTGATCATTTTCGGTGATTAAATCCCAAGCATGCTCACCACCGCTCATTTGCTGTTTAGCATCTTTTGAAAAAGTCTCAAACCAACGCAGATC
>CAYXXW010000625.1:0-1712 GCA_964469115.1 uncultured Melioribacteraceae bacterium | reverse complement strand
CGCAACCAGACCTCGATGCTTCTCGAGTTGGTGTTATTGGTGGTTCTTATGGTGGCTACATGGTTCTCGCTTCAATGATTCACTTTAACGAGAGATTGAAATGCGGTATTGATATTGTCGGCATTAGTAATTTTGTTACATTTCTGCAGAACACAAAAGAATATAGAAGAGATTTAAGAAGAGTAGAGTATGGCGATGAGCAAGATCCCCAAATGAATGAATTTTTGACTAAGATTTCTCCTACTACTAATGCTCATAAAATCACTAAACCAATGTTTATAGTTCAGGGTTTGAATGACCCTAGGGTTCCAGTAAGTGAAGCAGAACAGATCTTAGAAGCAATAAGGAATAATGGGAGTGATGCTTGGTATTTGCTTGCAAAGGATGAAGGACACGGATTTAGAAAGAAAAGCAATAGAGATTATTATAATAATTCTATGGTTCTGTTTTTAGAAAAATATTTGTTAAAGTAATTTGCCCTAAAAATATTTTACTGAGCCTCGTTCAACGGGGCTTTTTTATTTATCAACAAACTCAACAGTTGGGTTTAGTTTTACTTTTGTTTTAATAGAATTTGTAACCAAACAATTTTGTTCAGCTTTGTGCATAATTCTAATTGCTCTTTCCTCATTCCCTCCTTCTTGAATTTTAAGAGTCGCGTTCAAAATCACTTCTGTAAATTGTAGTTTTGAATCAACTCTGTCTAGAATTCCATCAGAATTTACTTCCAAAGAAATCCAATCCAATTTTGATAAAGTTGAGACCGCACGAAACGTCATTAGAAAACAATTGGCTATAGTTGCAACAAATAGATCTTCCGGCGACCAAATATCTCCTGGTCCGCCAAAATTTGAAGGTGGTGCGGTTTCAATATCATTTAAATTTTCAGCTGAAACTTTATAGATTCCATCTTTAACTGCATTTGCATTAACTTTGTAAGAGTGAGGTAAATTAAAATTCATTATTACTTATTTTTTTTAATCAAAATAATTAGAGATTGTATAACTGCTCGGTTGCAAGAAAGAACAGCTAATTATTCTATTACTGTAGTTTTAGAATCTATACTGTAAACACTAAAATAGCCTAATGCTCCATTATCCCAATTAGTTGTTGGATTAGAAGGAGAAGTTGGTCCAAAAGGACCTCCGGTTGATGTGGCTAATGCCCGTCGGAGCGTATCAAAGTACTCAAATGAAGCTTTGTCTATTGTAAGCATTTCAATTGTAACAATGTCTCCTGGTTTAAATTTTTCTTCGGTCTCAAAGAAAAATCTCCAGAAGTCTATATATCTTCCATCGGTCAGTCTATCATCATACCTGAATATTCGGCCCCTTTCAATTCCATTAATGTATAACTTAAATCGAGCATAATCTTCTACTCCCGGATTATCTTGAAAATAAGCATGATACTCATAATCCAATTCATCCTGAAAAGGTCTCTTTTCTCCAATAGCAGAAATGCTGTCAAGGATTAATGGCTGCGGTAAAGATGAAGTGGCAGTGTAAGTTTTACCATCAATATTTACTGAGATCTGATACTCTGACCCAACCTTTGCACTAAGAGTCAGATTTGTATAATTACCTGGGAGGGTTTCTTCGAAAGTATAACTTCCGCTATTCTTTTCGGTCACAATAATTTCGGCACCGCTTAATGTTTCATACTGACCAGGATTGTAAAAATCTGTTGATTTACTAATTTTCACAATGTTATTT
>CAYXXW010000624.1:0-1712 GCA_964469115.1 uncultured Melioribacteraceae bacterium | reverse complement strand
TATTCAGCTTCTCCGGTTGCAAAACAAGAATTTCCCGATCTTGAAGCAAGTCAAAGAGGAAACATTTCAATTGCTCGAAGAGTTTTAGATCCGCTTGCCGAACTAGTTAAAATTGATTCTAAGTCAATTGGCGTTGGACTTTATCAGCATGATGTTGATCAGAAAATGTTAAATAAAAATTTAGATGATGTAGTTGTAAGCTGTGTGAACTATGTCGGTGTTGATCTAAATACAGCTTCTTCTTCCCTCTTGATTTATGTTTCAGGATTAAGCAAGCGAATTGCCAATAATATTGTAAAACATCGCGATGGAAAAGGACGGTTTAACGATAGGAACGAATTAAAAGAAGTTAGCGGAGTTGGAGAAAAATCATTTGAGCAAGCTGCGGGTTTTCTTAAAATTTCTGATGGTATTAATCCCCTTGACTCAACTTTTATTCACCCTGAATCTTATGAAGCAACAGAAAAATTATTGAAGATGTGCCAAATTTCAACTACTGCTATTAATGAAAAAGGACTGCTTGTAAAACAATTTGTAGAGAAAAATGGATTAGAGAAAATTGCAAATGAGCTAAACCTTGGAGTACCTACACTCGAAGATATAGTTGAGAATATTGTAAAACCGGGAAGAGATCCCCGTGAGAATATGCCGAAACCGATTCTAAGAAGTGATGTCTTAAAAATTGAAGATTTGGAAGTTGGCATGACTCTTAAAGGAACCGTTAGAAATGTTGTAGATTTTGGTGCGTTTGTAGATCTTGGAGTTAAGCAAGACGGCTTGCTGCATATTTCGGAAATGGCAAATAAATTTGTGAAGCATCCTCAAGAAATTGTTAGTGTTGGTGATATTGTTGACGTAACTATTAAATCTTTTGATGTAGCAAAAAGTAGAATTGCACTAAGCATGAAATAAAAATGAGAATTAAAACAAACTTTATTATTTTGATAATAAAATATTTCCTATTTATTTGAATAGATGAAAATTTATAATTTAATAGAAAAGACAATTCAGCAAAAAGGCGCAGCTCATTTTGTTCTAATTGACCCCGATAAACTTTCAATTGAGAAAACTGAATCTTTTGTAAAATATTGCGAAAAATCCGGTGTTGATGGTTTCTTAATGGGCGGAAGTTTGATGGTTGAAGGCGATTTGGATGAATCTATAAAAGAAGTTAAAAAACATTGCAGTCTACCAACCATAATTTTCCCAGGAAGTGTAAATCAAGTATCAAAGTATGCGGATGCAATTTTGTTCATTTCTCTTATAAGCGGAAGAAATGCCGAACATCTTATTGGAAAGCATGTTCAAGCATCACCCTTGATTAAAAAATATGATTTGGAACCAATATCAACCGGTTACATGCTTATTGAAACTGGAAAAACTACCACAGCAGAATATATAAGTGAAAGCAAACCAATTCCTCGACATAAACCCGAAATTGCGACAGCAACTGCTTTGGCTGGTGAATATCTTGGAATGAAATTGATTTATCTTGAAGGCGGCTCTGGTGCTGATAATTCAGTCCCAAATGAAATGATAAAGATGGTTACAAATAATATTGAGATACCGGTAATCGTTGGCGGCGGAATCAGAACACCTGAAACTGCCAGAGAAAAAGTTGAAGCGGGTGCAAAAATAATTATTACCGGAAACTTTTTTGAAGATGAGAAAAATTGGGATTTAATACCTCAATTCGCAAATGCAATTCATAA
>CAYXXW010000623.1:0-1713 GCA_964469115.1 uncultured Melioribacteraceae bacterium | reverse complement strand
ATCTTTCAGAGAGCCATTTAAGATATTCTGCACCCGCCATAATATTGGTCTGTGGATCTTTAAGATCTTCGACGCTGTAGCCTAAATCAGCGCCGGTTGCTGGCATGATTTGCATTGCACCAATCGCACCCGCGCTAGATAACGTCGTGCCATTTCCAACATCATCTCGAAAGCCAGACTCTTGTTTGATGATTGATTTAATAAAGTCCCGATCCATACCCGTTGCGGCAGCTGCTTGTCCGATATATTCATCCCATTTATCTTCACCCACAGCAAAAACACTGCTTTGTGCAACAAGGAGAATGATGAAAATAATTGCTTTCACTGTGAATACTTGCCGCGAAGGGCAGGGAAGGTACGTAGTTGTTCGCCAGAA
This sequence comes from uncultured Melioribacteraceae bacterium, assembly GCA_964469115.1. GTDB lineage: Bacteria > Bacteroidota > Ignavibacteria > Ignavibacteriales > Melioribacteraceae. The sequence continues at coordinate 1,337 of CAYXXW010000623.1, read as the reverse complement.
CCGATGAGAGCACGTTCTATTCCAAATACGATTGTTTTGATATCACTACTTAAAACCTGATAATTAAAACGAGCTCTGTATCCTTTATTAGCGTTTAAAGACGATTCACGAATAATAGGTAAGACGCTTTGGAGTTCTTGAATGTATTGCTGCAGTAAGGCACTTTCATTGCCAAACTGCCCAGAGAATCCATACTCAATGCACAGTTCCTGATTTTGAAAAGCACGGTTTTGAGTTCCGTTGATAGCGGTGTGCAATCCTTTCTTGATTAGGTTGATATCAGTGATTAAGCAACGATATGAAAAACGAAAACGGTCTTGTTTATCCGCATTACGTTGTGCTTCTTGCAGTAATTCATTTGATGCATTGAGCTCAAATAATATTCGCTGCAACATAGCTTGCTCTTTATGAGAGATAGTAGGACGAGCATGACTGTCCTCAATACTGACTAGAACGACCAGTACCATGCTCAACATTAGAAGCGGTGTTAATAGTTTCTTTTTCAACATAGTCATAGTAGTTACAGTCCTTATGCGTACTTTTTAAATTTCAAGGTAGACAGCCAAATGGCATAGGAGATCATCAAAACGAATGGGAGCACTACTACGGTTGGATGCATTGACCAGGGGGAGGCGAGATAGATTACAAATGGAGCAATCGATAAGGGTTTGATTGATTGAAAAACACGATGCCAAAGCCAACCGGACTCTCTATCGCCACCAAACCTTCTTAGCTCTCTTTTCATCAAGCCATCAACAAAAGCCATGATTACGAATATGAAAAACACAGGTAGCGAGAAAACTAAAATGATGATGCGAATAAAGAATAATTGAGTAATATTCAGTGAAGCGCTTATGTAGCCGACATAGCCGGTATTTGCATTCGCATTGACTATCGATTGGGCGATATCATAACCAGCCCATACGAACATGGCGTTGTACATATAGGAGGAGAAGCGTAGTGAGTTTTCACCCGGAGAGCCTAGCACTCCATGAAAATCACGATTAAGCCAACCGAGTTCAGTTCTTAGCATCTGTTCAGAATGTGCGGAGCCTGGTTGTGGCCACCAACCAAACAATATGCCAAGCACTTCAACAAAAATATTAACAAGTAAGACCAAACACATCGATAACAACAAATAGAATAAAAAGCGTATGGTGTTACCAATAAAAATGGTTTTTTTCTTTGAAAGGTTGTCTTCATCAGCCACGCATCACCTCCGCATTGAACCAACCAAAATCATTAGATGAGAACCAATCCTCAGAGGTGATAGGGAGATATCCACGTTTCATATCTGAAGCAATCGCTTCTAGGTCCTTTGGTAGATCCTCATCGCC
>CAYXXW010000622.1:0-1717 GCA_964469115.1 uncultured Melioribacteraceae bacterium | reverse complement strand
AACACCGGATGTTTTGTGCGGTACTGTTCAGTTTACAGATGGTTGTAGTCCTGAGTTAGATACGTTAATTAGTTTTGGTTTTGCCCTAATTCATCATATGACTTATGATGATGCAGAATATACATTTGATAAAGTTATTGAAAAAGATCCGGACTGTTTCTGGGGTCATTGGGGGAAAGCAATGACTTATATTCATCCAGTTTGGCCAGATGTTCCAAGCGAAAAACGCATGCAAAAAGGTTGGGTATTATCTCAAACTGCGCTATCACTTGCAAAAACAGAAAAGGAAAAACTTTACGGAAATGCTATTGCAAGATTCTATAATATGGAAGAAAAAACTAAAAAGGAAAGATTAGTTGATTTTGAAGAAGCCTGGCTTCAAGCCCACAAACAACTACCGGAAGACCTTGAAGCACAATTGTTTTATGTAATTTCAATGTTAGGAACTGTTTCTCCAGAAGATAAATCTTATGATGTGCAGCGTAAAGCTGGAGCATTAGCTGAAGAAACTCTTGAAACCATTCCTGATCACCCCGGTGGTTTCCATTATGCAATTCATGCTTATGATTCTCCTATACTTGCTTCACAAGCTTTGAGAGTTGCAAGGAAGTATAATGAAATTGCTCCCGAGATTCCACACGCATTACATATGCCTACACATATATTCACAAGATTAGGTAAATGGCAAGAATCAATAGATTTAAATTTGCGCTCAGCTGCTGCCGCTGAAAAATTTCCTGTTAATGGAGAAATTTCACTTCACTATTTTCATGCACTTGATTATCTAGCATATTCATATTTGCAACAATCAGAATTTGAGAAAGCAAATGATATTGTTATGGATCTTAACAGTTTAAAGGGAGTTTTTCAAAGTTCTCCGGCGACTGCATATGCAATTGGAGCCATTCGAGGACGTTTGGCACTTGAATATCAAAAATGGGATTATGCTTCTAAATTATCATTAAAAGATCAATCAAACTTTCCTTTAGAAAAGTTTCCTCAATTTGAGGCTCTGATTTATTATGCAAAAGGAATTGGAGCAGCAAGAAATGGAGATATTGAAATAGCAAAACAATCTGTAACTAGATTGGGAGAATTAGAGGCAAAACTTAATAAATCAAAATATAATAATTATTGGGCACATCAAGTTAATATTCAAAAAATGGTTGTTGAGGCTTGGGAAACTTTTGCTTCTGGTGATAAAAAAATGGCTTTAAAAATGATGGTGGCTGCTGCTGACTTGGAAGATGCTTCTGAAAAAAATCCAGTTACACCGGGACAATTATTGCCTGTAAGAGAAATGTTAGGTGATTTATATTTAGAACTAGATAATCCGAAAGAAGCCCTTACACATTATGAAAAATCATTAGTAAATAATCCGAATCGTTTTAATTCAATTTATGGAGCAGGAAAATCTGCAGAACTAATTGGAAATAAATCCAAGGCACAATCTTATTATATCGCATTGTTAGAAAACAGTAAAACTTCTGATATGAGTAGAGATAGAGTTAAGTACGCTTCAAGTGTGATTAACGGAATATAATTACTAGAAAACTCCGATGCTTTCGAGCTTAGTGAAAGCATCGGAATTAATTTAACAGTTCTAAATTTGTATCAAAGACTGTTGACAAGTTTAATGTTCTAAATAATTATTTTTCCTTAATTGCAGTCCAAACTGATAAGAAATCACGATTAAGAGAATGTGTTGTGCCAAATA
>CAYXXW010000621.1:0-1722 GCA_964469115.1 uncultured Melioribacteraceae bacterium | reverse complement strand
ATGGAAGTACTACCTGTTAATAGAATAATTCCCGCTGACACTAAAACCGCTAATACTATTAGTATTACCATTAATGGATTGTATTATTTCTACTTAAAGAACATTTGAAAAATAAATAACTAATATTCCAATTACAACTAATATAGAAAACTGAGAAATACTTAAGCGACCATCAGAATACAAACTGTCCAGAGTAAGGGAAACTGCAATAGCCAACAATAACACGCTTATGATATAATTTGATTTTGTTAATGTTCCTGTCATTTAATCTGCCTATGCTGTTTAAGGGTTTCTTCAAGTATCCATTTTTCAGGAAATATTTTGTCTTTGTGAAAACTAAGAGTGCGGTCCCTATATCCGGGGCAAAGTGTGTATGGTTTTGCCACAAATCCGTAACTAATCTCCACTAATAATGGGGTGTTTTTGGAATCATATACGAAATCCATTGCGCAAGATTGTGTCTTAATTTCATCCGCAATTTTAAAAGCTATTTTTAAAGTTTCCTTGTCAATAAGATTTATATCATATATAATTTCACCACTCCCAGATGCGCGAAAATCATTTTTTCGGACCATTCTTTTTATAGCAAAAGCTTTGTTGCCTATAACAATAACCCTAATATCACTATCGTTATTTGGTATAAAATCTTGAAAATAGGCATATCCCTTTTCGTTGCCCATAATTTTGGCATGTTCCGTGGATATAAGCATTCTGCCAAAAGCCATAATTACCTTCTTTAAGGGCTCCTTTCCTGATCTGAATCTATTGAATTTTTCAATAAAATATTGTTTGCCGTTAAATTGGGGAAAACCTTTTCCAAAGGCCTTATTAATAATATGTTTTGCTTCTTTATCGTTTTTAACGAGCTGTACATTAGCGGATCCTGCGCCTCCCCTTAATTTAAAGACTTTTGGAAAACTAGTGGTCTTAATCCAAACTAAGGCACTTTTCTTGTCATAAAACACATAGGATGGCACTAGTGGAGCTCCAATACTTTCTAATAAATATTTCTGCCCTACTTTATCGTCAAAATGCCATGCAGTATTAAAATCTGGGAATACTTTTTTCCCCGATTGTTCCAATGAAAATAGTAACTGCTTGGCAAAAAGGGTGTCTTTATAATTTTCCTGATTATGGTGCCACATTAAAACATCACAATCATCTAGTTGTTGAACTATATCACTGTCGTAACAATTAACCACCTTATAGGAAAGGTTGTTCTGAATACAGTGGTCAATCCAATAATCGGAAAAACTTCCTTCGCTGTTATGAATTGCTATTTTCATATTTTTAAATTATTTTGATTTAGGTACCTAAAATATAAGCCTGAACCCATTAAAAACCTAGAGATGCATAAATTTAGGGCTGCGCCGATAATTCCAAAATAGTTTATCAATGGAAAAGCTAAAATAAATCCAACAAGTGAGGCAATAATGGTGTTGGTCATAACTAATTTATCTTGTCTTCCTATGATAAAATAGTTCAAGCCGAAAATATTATACGTTGCAATTCCAATAATACTAATAGCCAAAAGTAAGAGGACAATTAAGGCATTGTCATATTCAATATTTAAATACCAAAAAATTAAGGGATTTACAGCTATTATACCAATAACCATTATGATAGATAAGCCTCCCATATATTTTTTATATTTAATAAATGCCTCTTTTCGTCGGTTCAAAAAAGGAAAAAACACACTGGAAACTATATTTAAAAGAGTAA
>CAYXXW010000620.1:0-1722 GCA_964469115.1 uncultured Melioribacteraceae bacterium | reverse complement strand
TATTAAGGTCAATGCCCTTCGGGTCGTAAATATAGCCACCCGAGTCGCTCATTGCTACGACTGTGCCACCAAGACTGGTTGCCTTTTCGTTTGCATAGATTGCAACGTTACCAGAGCCCGAAATAACAACTTTTTTGCCGTTGAAGTCACCCTTGTTGTTGGATTTCATCATTTCTTCTACAAAGTAGACAAGACCATAACCGGTTGCTTCTGTTCTGGCCAAGCTGCCGCCGTATGTAAGCCCTTTGCCTGTTAGGATACCGACAGAAAGATCAGTCATTCTTTTGTACTGCCCGTACATATAGCCGATTTCGCGACCGCCAACGCCGATATCACCGGCAGGAACGTCAGTGTCTGCGCCGATATATTTGTGGAGCTCTGTCATAAAGCTTTGGCAAAAATGCATGACTTCATTGTCTGACTTGCCTTTTGGATCAAAATCGCTGCCGCCTTTACCGCCGCCGATTGATAGACCTGTTAGCGAATTTTTAAGGATTTGCTCGAAACCTAAGAACTTGATTATTCCGAGGTTGACGGAAGGATGGAACCGCAGACCGCCTTTATATGGACCGATTGCGCTGTTAAACTGGACTCTAAAGCCTCTGTTCACTTGCATTTTGCCTTTGTCGTCTATCCATGGAACACGGAACATAACGACTCTTTCCGGCTCTACTAACCGCTCTAAAACGCTGTTTTCCATATATTCGGGATGCTTATCCAATATTAGGTCGAGCGATTCGAGAATCTCTGTAGCAGCCTGATGGAACTCAGGCTCTCCTTTGTTCTTTGCAATGAGCTTCTCTAGAAGCCCTGAAACGTATTTTGATGTTGACGCCATTGTCAAAATCCCCTTTCAAAAAAATTATTAAGTTAAAAAACTTTGTAGTTAGAGATTACCACAAAAAACACTCGTTTTGCAAGAAAAATTTTTATAAACCCCAAAAATGGTTGCAAATTGTAGAATATTCTGCATTGTTGTTAGATTATGCAGTATTATCGCAACAAACTTGCAAAACGATTTGTTGTAGTTTTGCTAGTGTGTTGTATGTACTTATTTGATTTGCATTTCTGATTTGCTGCATCATTAGCAAACAAACGGTACACAAAAAACACCCGGCCAGATTGTGCTGCCGGGCGTTTCATATTTGCTATTTGTATCTTGCTTTTTGATGGTAGTGCGTGTGCAGCAGCTCGTGAGACAAATGGCCGTTTGCTTCTCCGAGGTAATCGTCGTAGAGCATTTGGATTTCGCCGTTTAGATGCGATTTGCGTTTTTGCTTGTTGGCGTCTTCCGAATACACTGATTTGGCACGTACAACACGCGGGTCAAATTCCAAACGTTTGCTTGCACTGACAATAGGTTGTCCGCCGCCGTTTACACAGCCGCCGGGGCAGCCCATTACTTCGATAAAGTGATACTGCTTCTTGCCGTCTCGAACGGACTCGAGCAGCTTTTTGGCATTGCCAGTGCCGTTTGCGACAGCCACATTGATGTCCATACCGGCGATGTTTAGCGAAGCTTCTTTGACGCCTGCGATACCGCGGATGCACTCGTAATCAATATTATCAAGGTTTTCGCCAGTCAGCTTGTCGGCTACCGTTCGCAGTGCGGCTTCCATAACGCCGCCGGTTGCACCGAAGATGACACCAGCGCCGCTCGATTCGCCAAGCACCTTGTCAAAATCGGCCTCGGGCAGGTTGACAAAATCGATGTTGGCTTGC
>CAYXXW010000619.1:0-1723 GCA_964469115.1 uncultured Melioribacteraceae bacterium | reverse complement strand
TCATCGAAAAAACTAGCGGAAATGCTTCATTAGAGCTCTTAAATAAAGATATTTATTTAACTTTAAAACAACAATAAATTTAAGTTGATAAAAAGTTCTTATTTACTTAAATTCATTTTCGGATATTCAACTCCCTGATAACTTATAAGAAATTAATATCAAAATTACTTAGAGGACATTATGATCTACACAAAAACCGGTGAATATGCTATTAGAGCAATTTTATTTTTAGCAAGGCAATCAGAGGATGCTCTAATTATGTCTTCTGAAGTAGCTAAAAGAGAAGAAATTCCCTCGCATTATCTGGCAAAAATTCTTCAGAGAATGGCAAAATATGGCTATGTTGATTCTTACAAAGGACGCGGCGGCGGATTTAAAATTACCAAGTTAGCTCTTGATAGTTCAATTTTAGAAATTGTTGAAAGAATTGAAGGTCCGGTGATTACTCTAAAGTGTGTTACGGGATTAAAAGAATGTTCTGATGAACATCCTTGTCCTTTGCATGAGGAGTGGAGTGAGTTAAGAGACAGAATTCACAATTTAATTTCTAGTAAAAGTGTTAGAGAGGTTGCAGCTGAATACACTGAGACACTTAAGAAAAGATTATAAATCAGTTTAACATTTTTATTCCTAAACCAAGTCCGTCTCCTATTGGTAAGATGCTGGATTTTAGTTTAGGATGATTTAAAAATTGAGCATTGAACTTTCTAATAAGTTTGGTGCTTTTTTTATATTCTTCGGGAATTTCTTCAGCGGCAACATATCCCTTCCAAAGTAAATTATCAATAAGAATTATTCCATTCAAATTTAGTATGCTCAATGAATGATTAAATAGTTCTAAATAATCTTCCTTGTCTGCATCTAGAAAAATAAAGTCATATTTTTTATTTAGTGAGGGGAGTATTTCCAGAGCATTACCCTCTAAAATATTTATACGATCTTTCATACCCGCTTTCTTGACAAATGATTTACACAACTTGATATTCTCTTCGCCTAGCTCAATTGTATCAATTATTGCATAATTTTGAAGTATTTTTGATGCTCTAATAGTAGAATAGCCTATTGCAGTACCAATTTCTAAAAATGATTTTGGACTATAGATGTAGAGTAAGTTTTCAAGAAATTCAGATGATATTTCCTCAAGAATAGGTATCTTTTTAACTTTTGCAAATTTCTCCATTTCTGCATAGAGAGGTTCTTTTGTTTTTTTAAAGCTTTTCAGATAGGCTATTTGTTCCGGCTGAAGAATATTCATTCTTATTTTAATGCCATCAATTTTTTCGTCTGCTTAAAATCACCGGCCACCATTTGATAGAAATAGACTCCTGGGCTAATTCCATTTGTTACAAAATTTACCGTATAATTACCTCTCTCTTTTACGCCATCCACCAAGGTAACAATTTGTTCACCTAAAATGTTAAACACCTTAATCGTAACTCTTTCGGTTGAAGACAAAGAATAATCAATTTTTGTTGAAGGATTAAATGGATTTGGATAATTTTGATATAATTTATGATTATCGGGAATTGTTGGAATATCCTCAACCTCAATTACGATATCTGAAATTGGCTTTCCTAAACACCAAGTGTAATTTCCCTCATCCGGCTCAATAGCTATTAGATTTCCACTTGCATCTAGCAAATCAAAACTAAATCGTATCTTTTGATCTGAATTTAAACTTGGCAAATTGAATTTATAGATTCCCCTCTCATCCTTAACCATT
>CAYXXW010000618.1:0-1725 GCA_964469115.1 uncultured Melioribacteraceae bacterium | reverse complement strand
CGCTTGAGGTCATAAACTATATATAACAATGGTACACTTAATGGGGGCAGGTCAGTCTTGTAACCAATATGTCAGAGAATATGGAAAATCCTCAAAAAAATGTGCCACGTGCAATAATTATAAGTATTATAATTGTTTCATTTATTTATGTATCAGTAGCTCTGGTTGCCGTAGGAAATCTTTCGTTAAAAGCGCTCATCGCATCAGGAGATAATGCCCTTGCAGTTGCAGCTAAGCCATTTCTTGGAAATTTCGGGTTCTTATTAATTTCAATCGGCGCACTTTTCTCGATTTCTTCTGCTCTTAACGCTACACTATACGGAGGAGGAAATACCGCATACTCCTTTGCAAAAGAAGGAGAGTTACCAAAATTCTTTGAAAGAAAAAAATGGTTTGGAACAACTGAAGGACTTTACATTACAGCTGGCTTAGGAATGTTGTTTGCGCTTCTCTTTGATATCGGCGGCGTGGCTGTAATTACAAGTTCGGTATTTACGGTTATTTATGTTTTGTAATGATCTCTCATATAAAATTAATAAAAGTAATTGGAGGCAATTTATTGTTACTCTCTTTCAATCTAGGGCTTGTTAGCCTTGTCTTTATTGCGCTTTTATATTATCAATGGTCTGATCAGAGGATTGTTTTTTACGGAACAGTAATTACATTTATAATTTCATTTGTAATGGAGTATGGTTACCGGAATATAAAGAAAAGAGAGTTTACAAAAATTGAATTTCTAACACCTAAAAAATAGTGAGGATTAAAATGTTAAAATATTTTATGGAAGCTGATTTACGTAACCAATTTAGAAAACATTCTCTTATTGTTGGTGTATTACTCTTACTTATTGGTATAATAAGTATTTTTCTTCCGGAGTTAACTTCATTAACTATCTCTTTTATGATAGGATGGCTTTTAGTAATTAGTGGAATTATATCAGCTTATCATGTTATGAAAAGTTACAACACAAAATGGATAACTTGGCTAAAGCCTTTCCTCTTATTTTCAATTGGGGCATTAATTCTATTTAATCCACTTACTGGAATTTCAGCTATTAGTTTGTTGTTAATGATTTATTTTCTTTTTGATGGTTTTGCCGGTATGATGCTTGCAATGGAATTTAAACCGATGAAAGGCTGGATTTGGATGTTGATGAATGGATTGTTTTCATTTTTTGTTGCTCTGATTTTTCTTATTGGTTGGCCAATTAGTTCAATTTGGATAATAGGTTTATTGGTCGGAATTAGTTTAGTCGTTGATGGAGTTGCAATGATAATAATTGGTTCTTCAATTCATAAAAATAGTTTTGATTAGATATTAGCTTACGGTTTATACATTAAGCATAAGTAGCTCAGACTAATTGAATCTAAATTAGTTGTTACCGCATTTCTGAACTATGCTAGAGGGTTGATTTATAGGATATTTATAATTGATAGAGAATTTAACTCTCGTTATCTGACAGATGGACTTTTAAGTCTCACAGATTATTTGCGATGGAATAATACCAAAAAAATATTTTTTCTGAGCTAGAAATTGATTTATTCGCTCAGAGCCTGAATAACTCCTGGGTGGGTATAAAGCTTGATCTGAGTTTTATATACTCTATTCTGCTGGACACCTTCTGGTCATCAGATTATTGAAAGATTAGCTTTTTGCTCATTAGAGGTTGTTTTTAATATTGACGGAGAATGTGTTACTCTCCTCTCTTACCCTTATAGAAGAATG
>CAYXXW010000617.1:0-1732 GCA_964469115.1 uncultured Melioribacteraceae bacterium | reverse complement strand
TTCATTTGCAAAATTTGCAGTTAAATTTCTATTGTCTTTAATCTCAAATTTATAGATGGAGTCACTCGAGACATTTATTGAACCTTCTGACCAATTTGCAAATAACATACCCGCAACAGGCTCTGCAGAAATAGTAACACTATCGCCATGGACAAAATTCCCTGCTCCGTTAGCATTTCCTGCATTATTAGGATTAGAAGATAATTGAAGAGAATAAGTTCTCAATGCAAAATTTGCAACTAATTCTGCATTTTCACTGGCAATAAATGAAAAATTCTCCTGAGAAGATATAATTGAATCATTTTTTTTCCAATTTATAAAATCCCATCCATTTACTGAATCGGAAATTGCAGAAATGTTAACCAAGTCTCCATGTGTGTAAAGAGAATCACCGAAAGTAATTCCTCCATTGCTGGGTGCAGTATTTGTAGTAATTGAATAAATTTTCTTCACAAAATTACCCACTAAATTTCTGTTTTTAACTAATTTGAAACTTATTACGGAATCGGCTGAAATAATTGTATCATTTTCCACCCAACTAATGAAATTCCATCCAATATTTGGGGTTGCCGTAATAGTAATGAGTGAATCATATTCATAATTACCACTGCCAAAAAGTAAACCACCATCTTCCGGATTTGGAGTTAGAGCAACATTGTAAATTCTTTTTGAAAAATTCGCAGTTAAAACTTTGTCTTCAAAAATCACAAAAGTATAATTAGAGTCATTTGAAATAATATTTTCACCATCGGTCCAATAGTCAAATTTCCAACCCATATTAGTATTTGCATTCACTGTGACCATTGCTCCGTGAGCATAGCTGCTATCTCCGGAAGTAATTCCACCTTGAACTGGTAAAGCAGAAGTTACAACATTATACTGATTAAGAGAAAAATTGGCTGTAAAAGTTTGATTTCCCCGGCAATTAAAAGTAAAGGATGAATCTGAAGAAACTAACGTATCACTTTCTGTCCATCCAGAAAATGCATAGCCATCTGCGGAAGTTGCGGTTATTGTTACAAGTGAATCATAATCAAAAATTCCGCCACCACTAGTAATACCGCCTTGAAGAGGATTTGAGTTTGTTATTATTAAATAACTATTAATTGTAAAGTTTGCCACCAATGATCTATCTTCTGTCAGTGTAAAAGTATAGTTTGAATCTGTAGATACTTCAATTCCATTTTCAGTCCAATTAAAAAACGTATAACCTTCTGATTTTACTGCTTTAACGGTAACCAAATCTCCAAAAGAATACGTTGAGTCTCCTAAAGTTGTGCCGCCTTCAATCGGTTCTGCTGATGTAGTAACTATTAATGATTTCAATTCAAAGTTTGAAATTATATTTTTATCCTCTGTAACAGTAAAAACATAAATTGAATCAGATGAAACCTCTATATCATCTTCTGTCCAATTAATAAAATCATAACCTATTGAAGGAAAGGCAGTTAATGTAGCTGAATCTCCATGGGTATATATTGAATCACCCGTAACATTCCCAGAATTTATTGGTTCCACACTACTTATAACTGAATATGTTTTTAACACAAAGTTTGCAACAAGATCTAAATCTGATTCTACAGCAAAAGTATAACTTGAGTCTGTTGAAATAAAAATATTATCAATTGTCCAATCAACAAATTTATATCCAATAGCCGGAATCGCATCTACGGTAACACTATCCCCGCAATCATAAATTCCATCTCCTGAAGTTGAACCACCAATTGACGGT
>CAYXXW010000616.1:0-1739 GCA_964469115.1 uncultured Melioribacteraceae bacterium | reverse complement strand
AGAACATTAGCAATATTAAAACCAGACTGTGTAGAGAAAAATTTAATTGGACAAGTAATTCAAAAAATAAACGAAGCCGGCTTCAAAATTCTCGGAATGAAAATGACAAAGCTCTCCAAAGATTCCGCCGGTGGATTTTATGAAATTCATAAAGAACGCCCATTCTTTAATGACTTAATGGCATATATGACTTCAGGTCCATGCGTCCCGATTGCGTTAGAAAAAGAAAATGCTGTCGCTGATTTTAGAAAACTAATCGGTGCTACAAATCCAGAAAACGCCGAAGAAGGAACTATCAGAAAATTATATGCGGAAAGCATTGAGAAAAATATTGTTCATGGCTCCGATTCAGATGAAAACGCAGCATTAGAAATTTCTCACTTCTTCTCAAGAAAAGAATTACTTGAAAATAACGGTTTTTAATGAGCCTTAAAAAGTGGAAGAAGCTTGGTCAGAAAACTGTTTTTGCAAATGATCACTGGAAATATAATTTAGATACTTTTGAAATTGAAGACGGCACAAAAGGCGAATACCATTATGTAAATACAAATGGTTCCACAATGGTTGTTCCGTTTTTATCCGATGATCAACTTCTTTTGGTTAATCAATATCGTTACCTCAATCAAAAAGAAAGTCTTGAGTTTCCTTGCGGATCTGTTGAAGAGGGATTAAGCAAAGAAGAAAATGCAATAAAAGAATTACGTGAAGAGACTGGGAAAAGTGGAAAACTAAAATATGTTGGTGAGTTCTCACCCTATACCGGAGCTTCAGATGAAATGTGTTCAGTGTTTATCGGCAAAGATTTATACGATTCTCCCCTTCCACATGATTCAACTGAGGAATTTGAGTTAGTCAAAATGTCAATTTCAGAATTTGAAAAATTAATTAAACAAAATAAAATTTGGGATGGTTTAACATTATCGGCATGGGTACTTACAAAAAATTATTTGAATCTTTAGTATTTCTGATTTTTCTTCTTTCATTTTCAGTCAGCTGTACGGAAAATAAAAGTGCCAAAGCATCAGTTAAAACGGGTGCGGATTTACTTTTATCTGAACAGTTTGACCTTATTAAAAATAAGAATATTGGAATAGTGACAAATCACACTGCAATTCTCTACAACGGAGTTCACCTAGTTGACACTTTATTCTCAAGAGAAGATGTAAATATTGTTAGTCTATTCGGACCTGAACATGGAATAAGGGGAGATGCCGCGGATGGGATTACAATCCAAAATAATAAGGATCTAAAGACAGGAATTCCGATTTATTCTCTGTACGGAAAAGTTCGCCAGCCAACCGAAGAAATGCTTGAAAATGTTGATGTTCTAATTTTTGATATTCAAGATATTGGTGCTAGATTTTACACTTACATTTCTACAATGTATTATTCAATTAAAGCTTCGGCAGAAAATAATATTCCAATAATTATTCTGGATAGACCAAATCCAATAAATGGTGTGAGAGTTGAAGGACCAATGCTCGATCCCGATTACAAAACTTTCGTTGGAATTGCAGAGATGCCAATCCGCCATGGCATGACAGTTGGAGAATTAGCTCAATATTTTAATCATCCGGATATTTTAGAAACAGAGAATACTGCTGATCTAACTGTAATAAAAATGGAAAATTGGAAACGTGAATTTTATTTTGACGATTGCCACATTCCTTGGGTACAACCTAGCCCAAATATGCCCAATCTTGAAACAGCAATAGTCTATCCCGGTTTATGTTTAATAG
>CAYXXW010000615.1:0-1742 GCA_964469115.1 uncultured Melioribacteraceae bacterium | reverse complement strand
GGAAAAAATTTAAGCTTCTATCCTCTCATGGATATTTTGAAAAATTGGTCCGGAATCACAGAAGATGATAATGAAATAGATGAAATTAGAAAACTAGAGAACCTTATTAGAGATATTTATCCTGAAAATTTAGAAGAGATTTTCCCTTTTATTGCCACAATGATGGGTTTAAAACTAACGGGTAAATATGAAGAACGAGTAAAAGGGATTAAAGGATTAGCTCTCGAAAAATTAATATTGAAAAATCTAAGAGAGTTTGTGGAAGAAGCAGCTTCACAAAAACCTATTATATTTGTTATGGAGGATCTGCATTGGGCAGACATTACATCGATCGAATTTCTTGAATTACTCTACAAATTAGCAGATGCAAAATGTGTCCTTTTTATTAATGTATTTAGACCAAACTATAAAGAAACGGGCAGAAGAATTCTAGAATATTTAAATCAAACTTATAGAGAAATACATACAACAATATATCTTGAACCGCTAACAGAAGAATTTGGCAATAGGCTTATAAATAATTTAATTAAATCTGATGGCTTCACTTATAATATTGCTAATTTAATTTCAAAAAGGTCCGGCGGAAATCCATTTTTCATTGAAGAAGTAATTCGTTCATTGATTGATGAAGGTGCAATTAAAATAAAGGATGGTAAATTCATAATAACTGATAAAATTAATTCGGTCGTCATTCCAGGAACCATAAATGAAGTAATAATCTCACGTATCGATAGACTTGATGAAGAAACAAAGGCACTCTTAAGAAAGGCTTCTGTTATTGGAAGAAATTTCTTTTATAAAATTATTGCTGAAGTTGCAAAAACAATTGAGGACTTAGACAACAGACTTGCCTACTTGAAAGAAATTCAGCTCATAAAAGAAAATAAAAGAATGGATGAGGTTGAATATCTCTTTAAGCATGCACTTGCTCACGAAACGGTTTATGAATCAATTCTGTTAACTAAACGAAAAGAATTACATATTAAGACAGCTGAAGCATTTGAAAAAGTTTTTATCGATAGACTTACACAATTTTACGGAATTCTTTCTTATCACTATAGTAAGGGAGAAGACCTTGATAAGGCAGAAGAATATTTAATAAAAGCCGGCGAGGAGGCATTAAAAACATCTGCCTCTAACGAAGCTATAGAATATCTCAAGAGTGCATTAAATATCTACTTGGATAAATATGGGAATAATGCTGATATACATAAAAAAGCCAAGCTGGAATTGAACATTGGTATTGCGCTCCAAAACAAAGGTAAATTTGTTGAGTCTCTTGAATATTTTGAAAAATTAAGAACTTATTACGAAATATATACTCCCAAAAATAAAATTATGTTTAACCTAAAGGCGCTATTAGGATTTATTCATTTACAGATAGGAATCAACTTTCCACAATTAAAGTGGAATAAAATTCCCGGAGAAAAACATTTTAAGCAGCAATCATTTTGGTTGAATTATAATAATTCAATAAATCTTGTAAATCCTAAAAGAGGTTTTTTAGAATTACTTATCGAATGGATAAAATGGACCAATTACAATCCCAAGAAGTTGGAATTTATAAATGTTAACTTATTAGGTACTGCAGGCACATTTTCCTTTGCTGGGATTTCAAATAAAACTAACAAAAAAATAGTTGATCTTGTCAGTAAGAATATAAATAACTTACAAGAGAATCTATTGTATAAGTTATTCAGCCAAATGTATAGGTGGGTTAGTGGAAATTGGAATATAGAAAT
>CAYXXW010000614.1:0-1742 GCA_964469115.1 uncultured Melioribacteraceae bacterium | reverse complement strand
TGGGTAGCGCATGACTAACCCAAAACAAGCACCAGAAAAAGTTTAAAACTCGTTTCACGAGATCTGGTTCCATGGACAGCTGCTTTCAGATCCTGGATCAACGAATAAACCAATTTCAAATCCAGAATAAAAGCTTGGAAATAATATTTTTTGCTAGAAATATTAACCCAATATCTAATCGAATAATTCTGTCTATCTTTTGTTCTAAGGCCAATTATTTTCAAATGGAACAATACTATTTGATAAATAATAGCTATTCAATGATTACAATTCTAATTTTCTTAAGAATCATAATTCTCACTATACTCCGGTCGAGGCCACCCTGTGATAAGTTGAACTAATATTTTATTCATATAATTCCATTTGCTAATTAACACATATTATCCTAATTTTACTTTAGGAAGGTAAATTGAGCTAAAATATTTAATCAAAATTTATTGCTCCAATCTCAAGTTGCTACACCTTCTTCAAATTGTCCTAGAAATCAAATACTATTTTTTGAAGAGGCCAAATGAAAAAATTTGCTATGATAATATATTTGCTTTTTTTCTCCTCATTTTTATTTCCACAAGAACTTCCAGTAGAATTTATAAATACGACAAACGGACTTTCAAATAACAAGGTACTCTGTATATTTCAAGATAGTTATGGATTGTTATGGATTGGAACAGAATATGGACTTAATCTTTATGATGGTTATAAATTTAAGATTTTTAGGAATGATCCGGAAGATCCGCAAAGCATTAATTCAAATGTAATTTGGTGGATTGTTGAAGATGAAGAAAATAACCTTTGGATCTCAACAGGAGAAGGAGTATCAAAATATATACGTGCGGAAAACAAATTTAAAAATTATGATTTTTTTGGTGACTATTACAGTTCTAATGGAATATATATTGATTCTGAAAAGAATATATGGGCAACCCATGAAACAGAAAATATAAATAAGTATAATAAAGAAAATGACTCATGGGACAGACCAAAATTAATTTTAGATTCCAATAAAACATATAGAAGTCCAGCACAGGTTTTAAAGATACAAGAAGATATAAATGGAAAATTATGGATAGCTTCAATAAGATATGGTTTAATGTGGTTTGACGAAAAAGAAAAAGCATTTAGACAGGCTGAAATTAAATATGAAGATGGCATAACAGATTTTACGAATTATGAAAATAGTATGACTCATTTGTTTCCGGATTCTACTGGTATTATATGGATTACTTCTAGAAATGGTGTACACAAATACAATCCGAAGTCAAAAAAACTAAAAACTATACAAAAATATATTTTTGACAGACAAAATGATGTTAATTTCTTCAATTCTATTAGTCAAGACCGAGATGGAAATATCTGGATACCAAATACCTTTAATGGATTCCTCAAATTTGACGGTATTACGGATAATTATAAAAGGATTACTATAACTGGTCAGATATACTCTAAAGAAGGAATATCTAATATGGTCCTTACAAAAAGTTTGTGGGACAAGTCCGGTATTTTATGGATTGGTACATTTACAAAAGGTTTAATTAAATATGACCCAAATAAAAAAGTTTTCAATCAATATGTTCATAATGGGAATATTCAAAATAGTATTAGTAACTCGTCAATCTTTAGCATAGTGGAATCAAAGGTTTTCCCAGATAGAATTTATGTTGGGACAAGAGGAGGTGGTTTAAACTTATTTGATTCCAAAACAAATAGTTTCTCAAAAATTCCAATTACATTTCACAATGGTA
>CAYXXW010000613.1:0-1745 GCA_964469115.1 uncultured Melioribacteraceae bacterium | reverse complement strand
CAGTTTTGTTTATTATCTGTATTTAGTAATAATTACCACATCTCATTTTTCAAAGCTAAGTAATAAATCAAAAGAAATTCTTGAAAATTATTATCAATATAATTAGTTTAAGTTTATTATTGCCTAGTTTGGATTATATGGATATACACGATAATTATATAAGCCATTAATTTGGCATAATCATAAATCAAACGGAGAAATAAAATGAAGATCAACAGAATGAATCCTTATGACGGTGAAAGCAAAACAGCCGCTTTCTTTGATTTAGAAACTGACGAAGGTATTATTATTAAGGGATTTACACTAGTAGAAAGTTCAAACGGACTTTTTGCAAGTGCCCCTAGTGAAAAAGGAAAAGATGACAAATATTACGACAAAGTGTTAATGTCCAATGAGTTAAAGAACCAACTTAACGAACTCGCTATTTCACACTATGATCAGTTGAAGAATAACTGACCAAATTTTATGAACTATAATTCGGATATTTTTAATATTCGGATTATAGTTTTTTATCTCTTATTCTAATTTATCATTTGCTTCTTATATCTTTCGTTTAACATCTTTACCATGCGCACAATATTTCATTTAGATTTAGATTCATTTTTCGTATCCGTTGAAAGGATTCTTGATCCATCACTAAACGATAAACCGGTTATTGTTGGAGCAAAACCAGAAAACGGAAGAGGAGTAGTTGCCGCTTGCTCTTATGAGGCAAGAGAGTATGGCCTTCATTCAGCAATGCCGATTAAGCAAGCATTTCAGCTTTGCCCTAACGGAATTTATTTGCATGGGAGCCATGGCGAGTACAGTCAATACTCAAAAGCTGTAAAATATATTTTAGAAAAATATGCACCGCTTATTGAGCAAGCTTCGGTTGATGAATTTTATATGGATTTTACCGGCACAAAGAATCTTTATGGCTCAATGTATATGTTGGCTGTTAAGCTGCAAAAAGAAATTGCTGTTCAACTTCAACTTCCTTGTTCAATTGGGATTGGCAGTAACAAAAATATTGCAAAAATTTGTTCAGATTATGCCAAACCTAAAGGTATAACCTATGTAATTCCTGGGATGGAAAAAGATTTTTTATCACCACTGCCCGTTGAAACAATCCCCGGTGTTGGGAAAGTAACTTTGCAATCTCTTCGCTTAAAAGGAATTTATAAAATTGGTGATATCACAAAACTTTCGGAAGATTATTTAATTGCTGCATTTGGCAAATATGGTTCAGCTCTTTGGAAAAAAGCAAATGGAGGAGGAAGTGAATATCTTAATCCGCCAACAGAAAGAAAAAGCATTTCTAAAGAACGGACTTATGGTAAAGATCAAAACAGCAGAGACCAAATTGAACAAGTACTTTTTAAATTGACTGGTCAAGTTTGTCAATTGCTTAGAGACAAAAACTGGCAGACGTCAACCATAAGTATTAAGTTGCGCTACTCAGATTTTGTAACTTTAACTAGAGCAAAAACCATTAAACCTACAGACGATGACAAAACAATTTACGATACCGCTATAAAACTTTTACGCAAAGCCGATACTCGCAGAGTAAGCATAAGGTTAGTTGGTATTCACCTTACAAAGTTCAATGAATTTTTTGAACAAGAAGAAATTTTTGAAGATGAAGAGATAAAACGAAAAAAAATGTTTAGGGCAATTACAAAAATTCGTGATAAATTTGGTTATGCGTCAATTCAGTTTGGTGGAATTTTAACCAGCAAGAGAAAGGTAGAAGCTCATTATTT
>CAYXXW010000612.1:0-1746 GCA_964469115.1 uncultured Melioribacteraceae bacterium | reverse complement strand
ATTGAGAAAATACTTGCCAGCAGAAAAGAATTTGAGGTAACATCAGTTTCTGATTATCACAAAGCGGTAGATTTGATAAAAACTAATAAGTTTGATTTAGTTATTACTGATCTCAAAATGAATGAACATTCCGGAATTGATATACTAAAACATTGCTTGGATACCAACCCAGAATCTAAAGTAATAATGATTTCGGGTTATGGTACAATTGAAGCAAGTGTTGAAGCAATACAGCTTGGAGCATTTGATTTTATTGAAAAACCGTTCACCTCTAAAAAACTTTTTCAGTGCATTGATAAAGCTTTGGAATCGATAAGCAATAAGAGATTTATTTCAGACGAAGTTGATAGTGCAATTGAGACAGAGGGGATAATTTATAAAAGCAATGAGATGAAAGAGCTAATTAATGTTGTAAAAAGAATTGCCCCTCAGTTAATGAATGTGCTTATAATTGGTGAAAGCGGCACCGGTAAAGAACTTATTGCAAGAGTTGTTCATAGACTAAGCGATAGAAGCGAACAACCGTTCGTTCCGGTAAATTGCGGAGCATTACCCGAAAATCTCTTTGAAAGTGAATTATTTGGACATGAACGAGGTGCTTTTACTGGAGCTGTTAAAACTAAACCGGGCTTACTTGAATTTGCTAACCATGGAACTTTCTTTTTTGATGAAATTGGGGATATGAGTCAAACTCTTCAAATTAAGTTGTTAAGAATGCTTGAGGATAGGAAAATTAGAAGGGTGGGTGGACAAAAAGAAATTGACATCGACGTTAGAATTATTGCGGCGACAAACAAAGATTTAGAGAAGGAAGTTGTTAATGGCTCGTTTCGTGAAGATCTATTTTACAGACTAAACACAATCCAAGTTCTAATTCCACCTTTGCGCGAAAGAATTGATGACATAATGCCATTATTGGAGCATTACATAAAAGGACTTTGTGATAGGGAAAATAAACCTTTAAAAAGTTTTTCTCCGGAGGCAAAAGAATTATTAAAATCTTATCCATGGCCTGGAAATGTCAGGGAGTTGCAGAATTTAATCGGGCGGGCTTATTATTTAAGTTCAGCTAATCTTATACAGAAAGAAGACTTACCAAAATATATCGTTAAAGATTCTTCACCTTTTTCAAATAACATTCTAAAACTTCAATATAAAGAAGCAAAAGAGCAAACATTAAATGAATTTGAAACTGAATATCTCTCATATCATTTAAAAACCAACAAAGGTAATATTACTAAAACAGCTCAAGAATGCGGGCTCGATAGAAGATCTCTTCATAGATTAATTGCTAAATACAATATTATTTATAAGGAAGATTAATCAGAGGAGCTATTCATTTTTTAAGCATCTAAATCCAATATAATGAGTTGATGCATCCGGAAGTGCTAGATCCCTTGTATAACTTCTTAAATAGTAATTTGTACCATTAATATTCCATCCGCCTCCACGCACTACATGATAGTTAGTAACACTGTCCCAGAAATCATCAATCCATTCCCAAACATTACCAGTAATATCATAAGCACCATATGGAGAGGGACGATCATTAGTTAAATTCTCTCCATTATAATACCCGATGGGAGTTGTTCCTCTTTCCCAAGGATCATTGCTATTCCAGAAATTCGCATCTGAGCCATTAATACTGTTGCCCCATGGATGTAAAAATCCTGTACTGCCTCGGGCAAGTTTTTCCCATTCAAGTTCATTCGGTAAACGATAACCATAATACTCAGCGAACGCATT
>CAYXXW010000611.1:0-1748 GCA_964469115.1 uncultured Melioribacteraceae bacterium | reverse complement strand
CCAACCTTCACCAGAAAACGTGATTTATAATGTTGCTGTCGGTTTTGTAGAGAATTCAAAATATCCAGCATTTCATGATTATGACTCTTTTCTTTCAGTAGCTCAACCTTGGCAAAACTCTTCTGCAAGCGGGATTCACTGATTGGTTTCAAGAGGTAATCAATACTGTTCACTTCGAAAGCTTCCAATGCATACTCATCATAAGCTGTGGTAAAGATAATCGGTTTATCTATCTTAAGCTGCTTAAAAATGTTGAAGCTAAGCCCATCTGCCAGGTGAATATCCATAAACACCAAATCATAATCGTAATTACTCGAAAGCCATTCAACAGATTTTTTAATGGAATCCAACTTCACCAGAACTTCAGCTTTCGGATACAGATTTTTTATCAGTTTTTCCAACCTAGCAGCAGCCGGTCTTTCATCTTCAATTATCACAATTTTCATCATTTACTCCAAATTCAATTATCGCTTATCTAATCAATTTCTTCGATTATAGGCAGTTTTACTATAAATTCATCTTCAGTCTTAATTACTTGAAGCTCAGTATCTGTAAAATATGAAAATCTTCGTTTTAAATTTTCCAAACCAATTTTTTCAGAATCTACCGAATCAAGTTTGGGCTGTAGAGTGTTAACTATTTTCAGGTATTTACCATCGCAGGAAATCTTTATTTCCAATGGTTTATCAGAAGATATTACATTATGTTTAACACAGTTCTCTACCAGCATTTGAAGCGCTGCTGGTATAATCAACCTATGCCTATACTGCTCATTAATATCGATCTTAATCTTTAAATTTTCCCTAAATCTCTGAGCCAGCAGGAAGTTATATGATTTCACAAAAGCAAGCTCTTTTCTAACCTCGATCAAATCTTTATCCCTTATCTGCAAAATATAACGATATACTTTAGAGAGTTCCTGCACAAAATCCTGTGCTGATGATTTAGACTCCTCAATAAGAGAAATTAAAGTACTTAGGCTGTTAAAGAGGAAGTGAGGATCAATCTGCTGTTTAAGCGAAATCAGTTCCGCCGTCAGGTTCTCTTTCTGCAGGGCAACCAACTTAAGCCTACTGTGCTCTAGCTCCAGAAGTTGTGACCTGTAATTCTTAATCATATAATATACTAAAGAAATAGCAATAGCGTTAAGTCCCAGTGATATGGGAGACATGAATAATTTTAACCGGAAAAAATGATCTAACATACCCAGGCTCATGATAAAGGTGTTTATGGAGAACCCCAGAAACAGAACGATTTTCGTACCCCTATCAAGATCATGATTACTACGAAGAGCAGTATAAACCTGTATTGTGAGTAGAATATAAAGAGAACCAGCGAGAAGTTTAATCCATTCAAAATTGTTATCAAAGAGAATAGCTGATCCAACTAAAATCATGATAATTAAGCTTAATATTATATTCAAATACTTTTTCTTTATGCGGAAAAAAGAGTTGGTAAAAGTTATAAACAGAACATAAAATAGTAGGATAAATCCAAAAACCGAAATCCTCCTTCCTATAGATGGATCGTTCAGATAAACAGAAAAGGGAGATATCCTCAGATGGAAAATTCCAGCAGCCGAGAGCATAAATCCAAATATAATGAGAGAGAAATCCTTTTTATGCAACATGAAAAAGATCATGATAGAAAGAAAACCGATTATCATTAAATTGGTGGAACTGTAGAAATCAATCTGATCTTTAACAAGTTTATTTTTGTTATATTTTAGAGCCAGTTCTCGAATCTCC
>CAYXXW010000610.1:0-1750 GCA_964469115.1 uncultured Melioribacteraceae bacterium | reverse complement strand
ATATAATACATTAGGATCAAGAACATCATTACCAGCTAACCATTCTGCGGCAATACTATTTGTAATTTTCCAGATAACATTTTTCCGAGAATCTGAGATATAGATATTGCCAGC
The DNA here is from genome assembly GCA_964469115.1 of uncultured Melioribacteraceae bacterium. Classification (GTDB taxonomy): domain Bacteria; phylum Bacteroidota; class Ignavibacteria; order Ignavibacteriales; family Melioribacteraceae. Next base: position 1,636 of record CAYXXW010000610.1, on the reverse strand, counting down.
ATTATCTATTGCAAGATCATTTAAGAAAATAGAACCTGGAACATCTATTCGTCTTATTATCTCTCCCTTATCTAAATCAATTTCTGCTACTTGATTTCGTTCTGCTACATATAATTTATCATTATAAATAGACATCCCTAATGGATTATTCAAACCCTCTACCCATTTCAAATCAAGGATTTTACCTTCTAATGAGATTTTAGAAATATGCTGTGAAATATCTGGATTACCAACGTTAAGTTGATCGAAATTTGTTACATACAAAACTTCTCTTTTTGAATCCCACAAAACTGATTCTGAGATATTGAATTTTTTTTCTGTTTCCCAAAGATTAGTCAACTTTTTATCCATGAATATTGAATTACCATCCTGAAATATAAATCCCCAACCACCCATTGCCTCAGTTAATCCAATAAGTAATTCATTATCACCTTTCTTTAATGGTAAATACACTGCGTCATTCAATCCAATAATTCCAAGAAAAGAAGGATCGCGCTGCATATATGCACTATTGCCAAAAAATATTTTTTTCTCATTCAGAAAGATCATAATTGCATCACTATACCCGAACTTAATTTCAAGAAGTGTGTCTTTTTCGACGGTGATAGTTGTTTTAGCATAAACAAGGTCAGTAGCTCTGGAGATTCTTCCATAATAATTTGCTATATTGACTAAGCCATCATTATCTGCATGAACATTCTTCCATGTGATATTGATTAAATTCTGTTGAGTAGGCGTTTTATTAAAGTCGACATCCAGAATCCCGCATGGTTGCGAGATATCCCAACTTGAAATGATACCAATAGGAAGGTCTTTTATTGGGGGGTCTACAAAAATGAGCGTATCTGTTTCATAATATGATAAGTTTGAAAAGAAAGCAGTATTGTTTAAAGGACCTTTTAAACTAATTGAGCCTTCACTTTCCCCATGATAAAGCTCGAGAATTCTAAGGGTAGGCATTTGGTCATTATTTATGAACACTCTTGCCCTCGATCCTTTAATTTCAATTTTAACATGGAACCATTCATTTTTTGGGATGATAATGGGTGCAGTACAGCCTTCACCATTAAAGAGTTGCCAAGAATCAATACCATTTGTGCACGGAGTATATTGTAAAGCATCTGGATAAAGTCCTGCCCGGTGTGGAAGAATATAAAAATGCTCATAATCCATTTGAGATTGCATCCTAAAATTTATTCCAGGATAAGACCGCTTACCAGTAACAGCCAAATCAAATTCAATTATCCCATTTTTAAATTTGGTATCAGATATTGTTCCATATCCTTTAAAAGCTGATCTGCCTAGATGCTCAGTTATTTCTCCTTGGATAATATTAAAATGATCAGAGTTAAATTCTATTTCTATTCTCTGTTGTTGCGAGAATAAAATGCTACAATTACATAAAATTATAATTGTGGTTAAATATTTAATTGTCCTCATTATTTAATTTTAATCTTTTGGTTTTAATTCTTTAATAAACCGATGATCCTGCTCAACAATATTATTCAAGTACTTACATTGCCTGATTTCAATATTAGTAAATGATCTAAGGTTATATATCTTGATTGCACTTTTATTCGAGCTATTCTGATCTGAGCATTGCGGCAGGATTCAGGTAGGCCACTTTAATCACGGT
>CAYXXW010000609.1:0-1750 GCA_964469115.1 uncultured Melioribacteraceae bacterium | reverse complement strand
GGCAATGATTTTGTTAAAGAATCTTTTACTTTAATGTGCATAGCAATTGCTCCTATCATTAAAACCGCAATTCCAATAGCAGCGGGTTGAACTAATGCTGGGAACCATAATCCAACTATTAGCATTAAAGCAAAAAGAACTTTTAAAAACCCAATAACACCAACAAACCAAGACGGAAGTCCGTAAACTTGAAATTCTTCTTTCATATTTTTAGCTTCTCCGCCTCTCCAGGTTGATGACTTGCCAAATCTTAGAATCCAAACGTTAAAAATTCCAAGGGCAATTACTATTTGAATAATATTTACAATTGTTTCCATTTGATATCTCCATTAAAATATTAATATTTTTTTTTGATACGAGGTTTATTTTATATGCTGCGTCTATGCATAATAGTACAGTTTATTATTTATTTTTTTTCAAACTCATCTAATTTATCTCTTAAAATTTTTGCGCTATTTTTAAGTAGCGATTTTTCTTGTGCATTTATTAGAGTAGGGAGTGTTCCAAGATTTCCTTTGCCGCCTATCAATGTTGGTAAAGATAAAGTCACATTATCAATACCTTCAACTTCTTTGTTAAAACTACTAACTGTCATTACTACTTTATTATCTCGGTTTATAACATCAACCAGCTTTGCGATTGCACCGCCAATACCGTAGTAGGTTGATCCCTTACCCTCTATTATTTTATAAGCAGCATTTCTTACACCATCATCAATTGACTTTTTAATAGTATCATTAAATTCAATATTTCTGTGATATATAAAATCTTCAAGTGGTATTCCGCCAATTTCTATTTTTGACCAAGTCAAAACTTCTGAATCACCATGTTCACCAATTACATATGCATGTATGTGATTTGGAGCCACTCCGACATGATTACCAAGTAGAACCCTAAATCTGGCAGTATCCAATGCTGTTCCAGTTCCAATTATCCTCTCAGGTGGGAAACCATATTCCCGACCAATACAAACTGAAATATGAGTCAAAATATCAACAGGGTTTGTGGCAATAAGTAAAATAGCTTCAGGTGTAACTTCAGCAATCTTTGAAATTATATCTCTTAAAATCGATGAATTTTTATCCATCAATTGTAATCGGGTTTCACCTGGTTTCTGATTTGCACCGGCAGCAATTACAATTATTTTAGCATTTTTAAGATTTTCGTAATTGCCGGCATAAATATTTGTTGCATGTGCAAAAGGAATGGCATGTTGAATATCCTGTGCTTCTGCTATCGCTCTTTTATGATTTGCATCCAGTAAAACTATTTCACTTGCAACCTTACTCATCATTATTGCATAAGCAGAAGTTGATCCAACCATTCCGCTTCCTATTATTCCTACTTTCATTTCTTTAAAACCTTCTCAATTTTTACATTATTTAAATTTCCGGCATTCGGATTTAATTAGATTAAAGTTTATTCAAAAACTTTTCAGCTGTTTTAATTCTTTCGGTTAATACAGTATTCTCCATCTTTTCTAAATTTCTTGCTATAAATATTGTACGATTATTATTGGCAAAATATTCCTGATGCTTATTTATAAAATTCCAAAAAAGTGCATCCCAAACTTTTGTCCACTCACCTTTTTTATAGTTACTCATCTTTTTTACATAATTTGAAGAACTTATATAAGGCTTTGTACTCATAAGTCCTCCGTCAGCAAACTGACTCATTCCGTAAACATTTGGGACCATAACCCAATCATAAGCATCGATGTACATTTCCATAAACCAATTGTATATTTCAT
>CAYXXW010000608.1:0-1754 GCA_964469115.1 uncultured Melioribacteraceae bacterium | reverse complement strand
AACCACAGTCATCTGCTCTAATTCATAACTGATCTCAGATATTGTTTCTTCAGCTTCTACAACTGCAATCACAGCTCCGGAAACAAAATCATTTACCTCCTGAATTTCCATTGTAATATCATAATGTAATATATCAAAGCCATGGGCAGAATCCGCTCTTGTCAATTCGTATTGCAAATTTGAGAATGATGCATTATGTCTATCACATCTGGGACGTGCCTGAATTGATACTATTAAAAGTAATAAGATAATTATTAAACTGAATTTTTTCATTTTTCCTCCGAAAATTACTCTGTGAACTATATTTGTTTAAATTAGAATACACGCAATTTTTTTCTATAATTATTTACTATTCTTTGGCATTAATTCACTCTATCCGCTTTTATATATCTTATTAACTAATTTCCTTGAGTATTTAATCCTTCAGGTAAATCCTTTGATGAATATCCTCGAATGAATAAACACTTTAGAAGATCAGACTTAATTAATAATCTGGTACAAATATGTAAAATGGGAAACTTTGAAGTTCCTGATTTTGAGAATATGGGCAATAAGGAATTGATTACTATGTCAGATAAATATCAGATACAAGCTACAATATCGTTAATTAATAATAGAGAAAAACTCATTAGAGAATAGGAAAGTAGTTTTCTTAAAAATGCCTAATAAACAAACGTTTTTGAGACTATAGTAATTTAGTCATACGATAGCATCTCTTTTATTCACTTTAACTATTTTAGCCTCTTATTTAAAGGTAAACTCAGATATGCAGAATAATACTACGAAGTATTTTTTGCGTGTTATACACCTTCCAAATGATCTACAATGCACTCTTCCTAGTATGAAGAGAGATTAATGTCCTGCGCACGCCACGTTCTCTGACTTTTCTTCTCGATCAGTGTGGTTGGGCCTGTTACACGAGTTAATAATTTTCCAAAAAAGCAATGATTTGCTCTGGATTATTAAAGATTTTATCTGGTTCACAAATTTCAAGTTGTTCTATATCTCTAAAACCCCAAGTAACTGCGATTGTCGACATACCTACATTTTTTCCTGTTTGAATGTCAACCTCACTATCCCCAATTAGTAATGTGTTCTTTGCGTTTGTTTCTAACTCAGACAATAATTGATTTGTTGTTTCAGGACTTGGCTTAAGGAAATTTGAAACCTTATGTCCCAATACTACTTTAAATGGTACTGATGGAAGGCACTGAGCGACAGTGCGAACTGTATCTTCATGTGGTTTATTTGAAAAAACTGCAATAATCATTTTCTTTTGGGTTAGGAAATCTAATAGCTCAATTATACCTTTATAAGGAGCTGTTCTTCTATATTTTGTATTCTGATACGTTTTTTTAAAAAGAGAAAGACATTGATTATGTGATTTTTTATCTAAAATTCCATTCTTATTTAAAACTGATTGTATTACATTTTTTGCCCCATTTCCAATTAATTGTCGATATTCTTCTTTCGTAAGTGTCTTACATCCAAAACTAGAACAAGCAAAATTAAAAGAATATGTTAAATCATCCAAAGTATTTAACAGTGTTCCATCCAAATCAAATATTATTGCTTTAATATCCTTCATTTATTCTCCATCAATATTTCATTAAGCAAAACAAGAGCGAAACGGAGTTTTGCTTAATGTTTGGCAGCTGCTACGCTCTTCTTGCTTGGCTGTGGAGCTGTGTGTTATGTCTATTTCTTCGAGAATTAATAATCATTTCAAAACTATATTTAAAATTAAGTAAATC